>CAXTUK010000445.1:0-2004 GCA_964247395.1 uncultured Acetobacteraceae bacterium | reverse complement strand
ATGCAACATGACCCGCCGATGCGGCGCTCCGCCGCAGGAGCCGAGCACCAGCAGCGCCACCAGCACGCACCTCCTCACCCGCACGCAAGCGCCTCCGAGGCAAACGTCTCCCATGGCCGCGAGGGCCGGGCCGGACGCATCGTCATCGTGCGCAAGCGGGCGGGGTCAGGCAAGCCGTGCCGGACCGCTCGACCGGCGAGCGACGCCTGACGTCGCGCCTCGCGGGAGCGTCACAAAAACTTCTCCCTGATGCGCGGCGCATTGGAACATGTTCGCGTCGCCTGACAGGAGCCTGACGCAGCGGACACCTCATGGAGGTGCCCGCGGGGTTCGGGCGGAACGAGGACGAGCGGACGGATGCGGCTCCTGCTGATCGAGGACCATCACGCGATGCGGGAGATGATGAACGCCCATCTTCGCGAACGCGGCTTCGCGGTCGACGCTTTCGCACGCGGCGCCGACGCGCTCGCCGCTTCCTGCCGCACCGAATACGACGCCGCGATCCTCGATCTCGGCCTCCCGGACATCGACGGTCTCGAACTGCTTCGCCGCCTGCGTGCCGGGGATGCCGCCGAGCTGCCGGTGATCATCCTGACCGCCCGCGACGCCGTGACCGACCGGGTGCATGGCCTCGACGCTGGCGCGGACGACTACGTGCTCAAGCCCTTCGACCTCGCCGAGTTCGATGCGCGCCTGCGCACCGTCCTCCGCCGTCCCGGACCACGCCGCACCACGGTCGAGCTGTTCGGCGACATCTCGTTCGACACCGCCTCGCGCTCCGCGACCGTCGGCCGCACGCCTCTCGACCTGACCCGGCGGGAGGCCTGCCTGCTCGAGGAGCTGATCCGCGCCGACGGCCGCACCGTCGTCCGCGACGTGCTGGAGGAACGGCTCTACGGCTCGAACGAGAAGGCCAGCGCCAACGCGCTGGAGGCGATCGTCTCGCGCGTCCGCCGCCGCCTCGCCGCCGCCGCCTCCGCCGCCCGGATCGAGACCACGCGCGGCATCGGCTATCGCCTCGCCGCCGACCTGCCCGCGTGACCCCGGCCGCCTCCGCATTCGGGGCGCTCCGTGTCCGCCTGGTCGGACTGACATCCGCCGTCGTGCTGGTCTCGCTGGGCGGCGTCGCCGCCCTGCACCAGGTCGCGCAATGGCGCGGTCCCGTCGCCCGGATCAGCCGCATCCTGCTCGGCGACGAATTCCCCGAGCCCTGGCAGGACGTCGCCGTCCTGCTGCCGTTCAGCGCCGTGGTCCTGGTGCTGGTCTGGGCCGTCAGCGTCTGGAGCCTTCGCCCGCTGATCCGTGCGTCGCAGCAGGCGGCTCTCGCCGGCCCGCGCGACCCGCAGGTCAGGATCAACGTGCCCGGCCTGCCGCGCGCGCTGCCGCCGCGGGTCGGGGCCCGGAACGGGGCGCTGGACCGTCTCGCCGAAGCCTACGAGGGCGAACGCCGTTTCACCGAGGACGCGGCGCACGAGCTGCGCACCCCGCTTGCCGCCCTCGGCCTGCGTCTGCAGCGCGCCCGGCTGGAGGGGGCCACCGACTGGCGGTCGGCCACCGACTGGAGTGCCGTCGAGGGCGATCTCGCCCAGATGGGCCGCCTCGTCTCCCAGCTGCTTGACCTCGCACGCAAGGAGGCGCGCGCCGGCGACGCCGCGCGCCCGCCGGTCAATCTCGCCCGCGCCGCGCGCGAGGCGGCTTCCTCGATCCTGCCGCTCGTCGAGAGCGCCCGCCGCGCCGCCGGCGGGCCCCACGTCGATCTCCCAGGTGCGGTGATGGTGGACGGCCGGGCGGACGATCTGCGCGACCTGGTCCGCAACCTGCTCGAGAACGCGCTCAGGCACGGCGAGGGCCGCATCGCGCTGTGTCTCCGTACGGATGGCGACGAGGCGGCCCTGGAGGTTGCCGACGAGGGGCCGGGCGTGCCGCCGGATCTGCGCGACGCGGTCTTCGGCCGTTTCCGCAAGGCGCGCCAGGACGGCGACGGCAGCGGCCTCGGTCTCGCCA
>CAXTUK010000444.1:0-2039 GCA_964247395.1 uncultured Acetobacteraceae bacterium | reverse complement strand
TATCCCCTCCGGTACGCCGCCGGCGCCCCCCCGGCCGTACCGGCGGGGGTTGGGTCGGGTCGCCCATGGGTTGCGCGTCGGCCCGTACAGCGCGCTCTCGGTCGTCGCCATCAGCGAGAACTCGGGCGTCGTCGTCCGGCCGAACACCACCAGCCCCGCCTCCAGGCAGCGCCGCGTGTAGGTGCTGTGCTCCTCGCTGATCCAGCGCACCCGGCCGCGGCAGCCGCCGGTGTTCGGCTGGCCCGCGTAATCCTGGTGCCAGTCCTTCAGCAGGAACGGCACCCCGGCGAACGGACCGGCAAGCCCTTCGCGCGTCCGCGCCCGCGCGATCTCGTCCATCCGCACCGCCACCGGATTGATCGTGCCGCCGACCTCGTCGAGCCGCCGCAACGCCGCATCGAGCAGTTCGCTCGCCGGGACCTCACCCCGTGCGACGAGGTCCGCGAGACCCGTCGCATCGAATTGCGCGTATTCGGCGTGCCGCATGTCGCTGCTCAGCCCGTCTGCCCAGCCGGCCTCGCTTCGGTATGGTTCATCGCCGCGAAGGCGCCCCCGGGCGCAATCCGCGCCAGCCACTCCGCCGCCCGCTCCTCGTCGCGTCCGCAGACGATAACCGCAGTGCCGTCCACCAGCCGTCGCGCCAGCGCGAGCCCGATCCCGCTGCCGCCGCCGGTGATCAGAATCGTGTTGCCCTTCGCGTCCATCACGTCCCCCATGCGCCAATGAAGTTCGCCACTGTCGCCGTTCCCCTGTGCGCCATCCTGATCGGTGCCGGTGCATGGCTCTACACCCCAGATAGATCACGTATCGCCCTCGAAACCAAATATCCCGGCCAGTATCTCGTCGTCGCCGGCATCCGGCTGCGACTGCGCGACACCGGGCCGCACGACGCGCCCGCCATCATCCTGCTGCACGGTTTCGGCGCCAGCCTGCAGACCTGGGACGACTGGTCCGACATCCTGTCGGCCAGATATCGCGTCGTCCGCTTCGATCTGCCCGGCTTCGGCCTCACCGGCCCCGATCCCACCGGCGACTACTCCGACCAGCGTGCGCTGATCATCATCGGCGCCCTGATGGACCGCCTCGGCCTCGCGCGCGCCATCCTGATCGGCAACTCGATGGGCGGCCGCCTGGCCTGGCTGTTTGCCGCACTCCATCCCGACCGCGTCGACCGCCTGGTGCTGATCTCTCCCGACGGCTTCGCCAGCACCGGCATCGAGTACGGCCGCACCCCGAAAGTCCCCTTCGTCGTCCGCCTTCTCCCCTACGTGCTCCCACGATCGCTGCTCAGATCGAGTCTTGCCCCCGCCTATGCCGATGCCGCCAGGCTCAAGCAGACCACCGTCACGCGCTATCGCGACCTGATGCTCGCACCAGGCACGCGCGCCGCCATCGTCGCCCGCACCGGCCAGACGATGATCGAGGACCCGGCGCCGTTGCTCCGCCGGATCAGGGCGCCGACCCTGCTGCTGTGGGGCGAAGCCGACGCGATGATCCCGTTCAGCAATGCCCAGGATTATCTGCGCAGCATCCGAGGCGCGGAACTCGCGCCGCTGCCTCGCCTGGGCCACGTGCCCTTCGAGGAGGCGCCCCGGACATCGATCCAGCCGGTTCTCGCCTTCCTCGACCAGCATTGAACCGCGCAGACCATATCGAAGCCGAACGAGAAGCTTTGGCCGGGTCGAAGCCAGCATTACATTGGGCATGCCCCAGCCATCGGAACTGCCTTGTCAGACATTCATCCCGTCCTTCGCGGGGCGCTCGACGCGCGCGGCTACGAGACCCTCACGCCCGTGCAGGACGCGGTCCTGCAGGCGCCGGCCGACGCCGACCTGCTGGTCTCCGCCCAGACCGGCTCCGGCAAGACCGTCGCCTACGGTCTCGCCCTCGCGCCCACCCTGCTCGGCGACGCGGCCGCCTTCGGTGCCGCCCCGTCGCAGATGGCGCTCGTCGGCGCCCCCACCCGCGAGCTCGCCGTCCAGGTCCATGCCGAGCTCACCTGGCTCTACGCCCCGACCCGTGCCCGAGTCGTGTCCTGC
>CAXTUK010000443.1:0-2045 GCA_964247395.1 uncultured Acetobacteraceae bacterium | reverse complement strand
ACGCGGTCGAGCAGGCGATCGTGACGCTGACCGAGGCGAGCGCGGCACTGACGCCGCTCCTGCTGGTGGGCGCGCCGCTCCGCCACCGCGACCGGCTCTTCAACTGCGCGGTCGCGATCCACCGCGGCGCCGTCCTCGGCATCATCCCCAAGATCCACCTGCCGAACTACCGCGAGTTCTACGAGGCTCGTCATTTCGCGACCGGTCTCGACATCGCCGCCGACACGATCAGGGTGTCGGACCGGACCATACCGTTCGGCTTCGACCTCCTCTTCGAGGCCGAAGACCTGCCCGGCCTGACCGTGCACGCCGAGATCTGCGAGGACCTCTGGATCCCGCTGCCGCCGTCGTCCTTCGCCTCCCTCGCCGGCGCCACTGTTCTCGCCAACCTGTCGGCCAGCAACATCACCGTGGGCAAGGCCGACGAACGCCGCCTGCTGTGCCGCTCGCAGTCGGCCCGGTGCCTTGCCGCCTACCTCTACGCAGCCGCCGGCGCCGGCGAGAGCTCGACCGACGTCGCCTGGGACGGCCAGGTCTCCATCTGTGAGAACGGCGAGATCCTTGCCGAAACCGGGCGCTTCCCCGCCGGGAGCGCCAGTGCGGTCGCCGACATCGATCGCGAGGGACTCCGCCAGGAGCGCATGCGCCCCCCCTCGCTCGACGCCACCCGCGCCGCGTGGCGCGGCCGGCCGTCGTTCCGGCGCGTCGCTTTCCGCCTCGACCCGCCCGACGCCGATCTCGGCCTCGAGCGCCGCGTCGCCCGCTTCCCGTTCGTTCCCTCCGACCCGGCCCTCCTCGAGCGCGACTGCTACGAGGCCTACAACATCCAGGTTTCCGCCCTCGTCCAGCGCCTGCGCGCCGCAGGGATCGACCGCGTCGTCATCGGCGTCTCCGGCGGCCTCGACAGCACCCAGGCGCTTCTTGTCGCAGCCCAGGCCTTCGACCTGCTCGGGCGTCCACGCGGCGACATCCTCGCCTACACCATGCCCGGCTTCGGCACCTCCGATCACACCCGCGACAACGCGCTCGCCTTGATGGCGGCACTCGGCGTCTCCGCGCGCACCCTCGATATCCGCCCCATCGCCACCCGCATGCTGGCCGACATCGGGCACCCGGTCTCCCGCGGCGAGCCGGTATACGACGTGACCTACGAGAACGTGCAGGCGGGCCTGCGCACCGACACCCTGTTCCGCCTGGCCAACCAGCATGGCGGCATCGTGCTCGGCACCGGCGATCTGTCCGAGCTCGCGCTCGGCTGGTGCACCTACGGCGTCGGCGACCAGATGTCGCACTACAACGTCAACGCGGGCGTGTCGAAGACCCTGATCCAGCACCTGATCCGCTGGGTGATCTCGTCAGGCCAGTTCGAGCCGCGCGTGTCCGACACGCTTGCCTCCATCCTCGCCACCGAGATCACTCCCGAGCTGGTGCCGCCGGGCGAGACCGCCCATATCCAGAGTACCGAGCAGGTCGTCGGCCCCTACGCGCTGCAGGACTTCAACCTGTTCCACATCCTGCGCCATGGCGCGCGTCCCTCCCGGATCGCCTTCCTCGCCATGCACGCCTGGAGCGACCCGGAGGCTGGCGACTGGCCGCCCAACTTCCCCGACCTCTCCAAGACCCACTACTCGTTGCGCGAGATCAAGCACTGGCTCGACGTGTTCGTCCGCCGCTTCTTCGGCTTCAGCCAGTTCAAGCGGTCCGCGATGCCGAACGGGCCCAAGGTCTGCGCTGGCGGCTCGCTCTCGCCGCGCGGCGACTGGCGCGCGCCCTCCGACGGCAACGCCCATGTCTGGCTCGAGGAGCTGCGAAGCGTTCCGGACTAGCGGCACTAGCGGTCCTCGGTCGCGCCGGCTCGAATCGGCCGGTCCGTCCGCAGTCGGAGCCACGGATGGCGCTCTTCGAAGAATTCGATCAGCGCGGCCCGGTTCTCCGCGATGTCGGTCACCGCCGTCGTCATCGACCCCGGGTGCGCCCGGTATTCGGCAAGCGTCTCGTCGTGCCGGATCCCGAACTGTCCCAGCTCGGCCAGCCGGCACCACAGC
>CAXTUK010000442.1:0-2048 GCA_964247395.1 uncultured Acetobacteraceae bacterium | reverse complement strand
CGCGCCTCTCCGGACCCGATGCTCCACCTTCTGGCCGCGGTTCGACGCCACGTCGCACCCCCCCACCGCCGCCCCCCGGGGGCGCCGGTGTCGAGGAGGGCGAGGCGAGCGACCCGGCCTGGGGCGGGATGCCGGCGAAGACGTTCTGGAAGCAGCGGCTGATCAACGACGTGGTGCACGCCTACTACGCGCATCCGACGGCCTGGAGCGAGATCGGCTGGGGCGGACCGGCGAGCCCGCGCGGCTATGTGCGGATGGGGTATGACGAACGCGATCCCTGGGAGGCGGCGGAAGGCGGCGATGCCGCGGCACGGCGGAAGAATAGCCGTGTCGGCTGATCCGCTGCAGATCCCGCGCGGCGTCGGCGGCCGAGCGCCCGACGTGTTCAGGCCCGGCGCGTTCGTGCCGATGAGGATGCATGGCGAGGACGAGGCGGTGGATTTCGTCATCGTCGGCACCGGCGCGGGCGGCGGGACGCTGGCCTGCCGGCTGGCCGAGCTCGGCTTCTCGGTGGTCGGGCTGGACGCGGGACCGTGGTTCCGGCCGCTGGAGGATTTCGCCTCCGACGAGAGCGAGCAGACCAAGCTCTACTGGACCGACGACCGGATCTCGACGGGTGCGAACCCGGTGCAGTTCGGCAGCAACAACAGTGGCCGCGCGGTCGGCGGCAGCACGGTGCACTTCGCGATGGTGTCGCTGCGGTTCCGGCCCGAATGGTTCAAGACCCGGACCAAGATGGGTTACGGGTTCGATTGGCCGCTAGATTGGCGCGAGATGTGGGAGTATTACGGCCAGGTCGAGGAGGCGCTGAAGATCGCGGGCCCGGTGACCTATCCGTGGGGTCCGAAGCGTCCGCGCTATCCGTATCGGGCGCACGAGATGAACGCGGCGGCGCTCGCATTGGCCGAAGGCTGCGAGAAGCTGGGGATCGGCTGGACCGAGACCCCGCTGGCGACGCTCTCGGCGCCGCGCGGCCTCGCGCATCCCTGCGTCTATCGCGGCTTCTGCGTGACCGGGTGCTCGACCAACGCCAAGCAGAGCGCACTGGTGACATGGATCCCGCGCGCGGTCGCGGCAGGGGCGGAGATACGCGACCTGTCGATGGTGGGGCGGGTCGAGGTCGGCCATGACGGTCTCGCGACCGGCGTGCACTATCACCGCGAAGGGAAGTGGCGTTTCCAGCGGGCGCGCAACGTGGTGGTGGCGGGCTATGCGGTCGAGACGCCGCGGCTGCTGCTGAATTCGGCGACCGATCGGTTCCCGGACGGGCTCGCCAACAGTTCCGGCCTGGTGGGCAGGTATTTCACCGTGCAGTCGAACCAGGCGGTCTGGGGGACCTCGAGGAGGGAGATACGCAGCTACAAGGGGCCGCCGTCGCTGTCGCTCACCGAGCACTGGAACTACGACGACAACAAGGATCATTTCGGCGGCTACTGCTACATGGCGCAAGGGCCGCTGCCGCAGCTCTGGGGCAAGACGCAGGCGGACGCTCACGGGTTGTGGGGCGAGCGGTTGATGAGCGAGATGAAGGACTACAACCGCGCCGTCGGGCTGAAGATGGTGGGCGAGATGATGCCGCTCGAGAACAACCGGGTGACGCTCGCCGACGCGAAGGACCAGTATGGGCTGCCGGTGGCGAAGATCGAGTACGCCTGGTGCGACAATGACCGCGCGATGATCCGGCATGCGCTCGACTTCATGGCGCGCGGACTGCAGTCGATCGATTGTTCCGGGATCTGGGAACAGACCGACGACACCTGCCACATCAATGGCGGCGCGCGGATGGGCGACGATCCCGGGCAGAGCGTGGTCGATGCCGACTGCAGGAGCTGGGATCATCGCAATCTGTGGATCTGCGATGGGTCGGTGTTCCCGACGGTGGGCGGCGTGAACCCGTCGCTGACCATCCAGGCGGTCGCGCTCAGGACGGCGGACCGGATCAAGGCGATGGCGATGCGAGGCGAGCTGTGAAGATCGTCGTGATCACCGGCGGCAGCGCGGGTGTCGGCCGCGCGTCCGCGGCGGAGTTCGCGCGTCGGGGGCTACGA
>CAXTUK010000441.1:0-2052 GCA_964247395.1 uncultured Acetobacteraceae bacterium | reverse complement strand
CTTGCGGCGGCGAGGCTTCGGCGGAGCGTCGGCTCGCGCCAGGCGCTCGCGGGCCAGACCCAGCACCCGTCACGTTCACCGTTTTGGCTGTGATTGTGCGAGACGTTCTCCTGCCTGTGCGACATAGTCGACATCGGCGGATGATTTCTCGGGCTGCCGGGCAGTGTCGGCCGAACCGCGGCGCGCGTCGAGCGAGAACGTCGCCGGCAACGAATCGTCGTGGAACGACCTGGCCAAGCCGGCCTCCGCTCATGGGCGGCCCATGGAACTGCTGTCTTCGGCTCGGCGCAATCGTTACTGAGAAGTCACGGGATCACCCCGGCCGGACGCGGGCCGCCGGTGGCCCAGTCGAGCAGCTCGACGGTGTGGACCACGGGCAGTTCTGTTGCAGCGGCGATCTGGGTCATGCAGCCGATATTGCCGGCGGCGATCAGGTCGGGTCGGACGCGCGCTATATTGGCGACCTTGCGGTCGCGCAGTCTGGTCGCGATCCCGGGCTGCAGGATGTTGTAGGTGCCGGCGGAGCCGCAGCAGAGATGGCCTTCCGGCACGTCGAGGACCTCGAAGCCGGCTTCGGCCAGCAGGCGTTTCGGTTCGGTGCGGACCTGCTGGCCATGCTGCAGAGAGCAGGCGCCGTGATAGGCGACGCGCTGGCCGGTGCGGACGATCGGCGAGAGCAGGCCGATGTCGGACATCAGCTCGGTGACGTCGCGGGCGAGCGAGGAGATCTTCGCGGCCTCGGCGGCGAGCGACGGATCGCCCTCGAACATGAAGCCGTAATCCTTCACGGTCGTGCCGCAGCCGGATGCGTTGACGACGATGGCGTCGAGACCGCCTCGCTCGATCTCGCGGGTCCAGGCCTCGATGTTGGCGCGCGCGAAGCCTCGGGCGTCCTTGCCGAGATGGTGGGTGAGCGCGCCGCAGCAGCCGGCAGCGCGGGCGACGACGACCTCGCAACCGTGCCTGGTCAGCAGACGGATGGTGGCCTCGTTGATCTGCGGCGCGAGCGCCTTCTGGGCGCAGCCGGTCAGCAGGGCGACGCGCCGGGTGCGCTCGCCGATCGCCTCGTGGGTCTGGGGGCGATCGGTGCGGCTGGCGGGCGGGACGCGCCGGGGGACGAGATCGAGCATGGTCCGGATCGGGCGGGGCATGATGCGCGCCAGTGGTCTGGCGAGCGACGAGGCGGCCAGCGACAGGCGGAACAGGCGCGGGCGCGGCAGCACGAGGGCGAGCAGACGGCGTTGCAGGCGCTCGGGCAGCGGACGTTTGTAGGTCCGCTCGATATATGCGCGGGCGTGGTCGACGAGGTGCATGTAGTTCACGCCCGACGGGCAGGTCGTCATGCAGGCGAGGCAGGACAGGCAGCGGTCGACATGCTTGACGGTGGTGGCATCCGCCGGCCGGTCGTTCTCCAGCATGTCCTTGATGAGGTAGATGCGGCCGCGGGGGCCGTCGAGCTCGTCGCCGAGCAGCGCGAAGGTCGGGCAGGTCGCGTTGCAGAAGCCGCAATGCACGCAGGTGCGGAGGATCTTCTCCGAGCTCGCCATCGCCGGGTCGGCGAGCTGGGCTGGGGAGAAGCTGGTCTGCATCGCTACAGGACCAGTCGACCGGGATTGAGGATGCCGTGCGGGTCGAAGCCGTCCTTGATGCGCCTGGTCAGGGCGGCGAGCGGGGCGGGTGCCGCCTCGAACACGGCGACGGTGTCGCGGATGGCGTCGGGTGCGACGAACAGGGTGGCGTGGCCGCCGACCGCCCGCATGGCTTCACGGACGATCGCGCTGCCGGCATCGGGCGTCATCTCGAGGCCGAGCCAGACCAGGCCGCCGCCCCAGTCATAGAAGACGTCGGCGCAGGCATGCGTGCGGATGCGCCGGACCAGGCCCGCGGCTGCCGACGGGGTGGGGCAGAGCCGCCAGATGCAGCGGTCGGTGGTGGCGATGAGTTCGTGCACGGCGCCGACGCGTGACCAGAACCGTGCGGTCTCGTCGGCGTCGAGGCGGCTCGCGCGGCCGAACAGGGTTTCGAGCGCGCGCGCGCGGGACGCGACCGAGG
>CAXTUK010000440.1:1811-2054 GCA_964247395.1 uncultured Acetobacteraceae bacterium | reverse complement strand
GCATATGCGCGTTGATGATCCCGAGCATGCTGACGATCCCGGCACCCAGGCCGAACAGCGTGCGCCCGACCGGGCCCATCACCGCTGACGCGACCGCGTCGAGCGAGTGGGGCGCCGGTCCCGGCAGTCCGGCGGCGACCACGGCGACGGCGGCGTAGAGCAGGGCCGCGACCAGCGTGGCGCCCAGGATGGCGACCGGGATGTCGCGGCTAGGACGGCGCATGTCGCCGCCCAGTTCGGAGA
>CAXTUK010000440.1:0-1801 GCA_964247395.1 uncultured Acetobacteraceae bacterium | reverse complement strand
CGCCCCCGATCGGGAAGGTGAGCAGGGCTGCGGCGGCCAGCAATCCGTGCCATCCGTGCGGCAGGATGTCGGCGAGCCGGCCCGGCTCGATGTGCGGCAGACCCGCGGCGGCGAGGCCCATGAGGGATGCCGCGGTCGCGAGCGTGACGGCGATGCCGGCGCGGGCCGAGACGTCGGCGCCTGCCAGGTTGAGCCCCAGCACCAGCAGCAGCGCGCCGGGACCCGCCAGCCGGGCCGGGATGGCGGGCAGCAGCGCGTGCAGCGCGGTGCCGAAGGTCGCCGCATAGGCCGCGAGACCGACATGGGTCCCGAGCACCATCCAGAACGCCATGAAGCCGGGAACCGGGCCGATGAACCGCGCGGGCCAGCGATAGAGGCTGCCCGAGACCGGGACCGCCGCGCCGAGCACGGCGTAGGGCAGGCTGACCAGCAGCACGAGCACGCAGGCGAGCCCGTAGGCGACAGTGGCGCCGGCGCCGGTGAGCGAGACCGCGGTGCCGGTGAGCACGATCACGCCGCCGCCGATCACCTGCTTGAGCGCCACGCAGAACGTCATCGGCAGGCTCAGGGCGCGCGCGGGCTCGCGTGCACCAACGCTCACCATGGCTTGACCAACGGCGCCTTACGTTTCAGCGTCCGCGTCCCAACATATGCTCAAGCTGAGCATAAAGGTGCCTGATGTCCCGACCCCTCACCGCCGATGCCCTCCGCCGCCTCGCCCCGCTCTACGATCGGGTGCGCGACGTGATCCCGCCCTTCGAATGGCCGGCCTTCGCCGACGACATCGACGCGATCCTGCGCCTCAAGCGCGAGCGCAACGCCGTCATTCTGGCGCACAACTACCAGACGCCGGAAATCTTCCACTGTGTGTCCGACATCGTAGGAGACAGTCTGCTGCTCGCCCGCGAGGCCGCCAAGAGCGACGCCCCGGTGATCGTCGTCGCCGGCGTGCACTTCATGGGCGAGACCGCCAAGCTGCTCAACCCGGACCGCAAGGTCCTGGTGCCCGACCACCGCGCCGGCTGCTCGCTCGCCGAGAGCATCACCGCCGCCGACGTTCGCGCGCTGCGGGCCAAGCACCCTGGCGTGCCGATCGTGACCTACGTGAACACCTCGGCCGCGGTGAAGGCGGAGAGCGACATCTGCTGCACCTCGGGCAACGCGGTGCGGATCGTGGAGAGCCTCGGCGTGCCCGAGGTGATCATGCTGCCCGACGAATACCTGGCGCTGAACATCGCCCGCCAGACCGGGGTGCGGATCATCACCTGGCACGGGCACTGCGAGGTGCACGAGCGCTTCACGCCGCAGGAGGTCAGCGACTTCCGTGTCGCCCATCCCGGCGTGGTGGTCCTGGCCCATCCCGAATGCCCGCCCGGCGTGGTCGACGAGGCCGATTTCGCCGGCTCGACCGCGCACATGTCGGACTACGTCGCGCGCGAGAAGCCGGCCTCGGTGCTGCTGCTCACCGAATGCTCGATGAGCGACAACGTCGCGGCCTCCAATCCCGGCACGCGCTTCGTCCGGCCCTGCAACCTGTGCCCGCACATGAAGCGGATCACGCTCGGCAACATCCGCGCGAGTCTCGAGACGCTGTCGGGCGAGATCGTCATCGATCCGGCGGTCGCCGCGCCCGCGCGCTGGGCGGTCGAGCGGATGCTGGAGGTCGCATGACACCGATCCCGTTCGGCGGCAGCCCGGTCATCGTCGGCGCCGGCCTGGCCGGGCTCGCGACCGCGCTGTCGCTCGCACCGCTGCCGTGCATCGTGCTCTCGGCCGGCCCGCTCGGCGAGCACACCTCCAC
>CAXTUK010000439.1:0-2083 GCA_964247395.1 uncultured Acetobacteraceae bacterium | reverse complement strand
TACGAGATGGGCTGCTTCTCGCATCGTTCCACGAAAGCGACTTCGAGCACGGCTCGACAGCCGGTTCCGTAGGCAAGGGTTTCGACCACGATGATCACGCCCGATTCAGCAGCCCATGCACGGCTGCATAGTCGCTCTCCGGGATGGTCCGGATGATCGAACCGACCGACGGGCAAGAGCATCGCCCGGTCGACGGCGGCAGACCTGCTCGTCCCGATCCAACGCCGCGCGGAGTTTCAGGCATGTCTTCGGCTGTCGATCATGACCAAGCCGATCTCTCGTTGTTCCTACACGCGGAGGATATCTCGATCGCGCGCCAGAAGATCGCGGGAGACACCGTCCGGATCAGCACCGTCACGCGCGAGAGCGATCGTCTGGTCGACGAGACGCTGACCCGCGAGCGAGTCGAGATGGAGCGGGTGCCGATCGACCGTCGCATCGACGCCGTGCCGCCGATCCGGGAAGAAGGCGACGTCACGATCATTCCGGTCGTCGAGGAAATCCTCGTCGTCGAGCGTCGGCTCGTCCTCAAGGAGGAGGTCCGGATCCGTCGCGTCCGGGTTGCCGAGCTTCACCGCGAAACGGTGACGCTGCGGCATCAGGATATCGTCGTCACCCGCCTGCCGCCCGAGCGGGCTGTGCCGCGGGACACCCAGGGGTCGTCGGGGACCCACCAATCAACGGAAAGCCAGGAGCACCAGACATGAACGACCAGACGCTTGTTGCCATCTACGATACCGCGGAGCACGCCGACGCCGCCGTTCGCGACCTCCGGGCGGACGGCGTGCCGGCCGACGCGATCAGCCAGCATGCCAATGATTCCGGCACCGCCGGCGCCAGCCGGACGAGCGCCACGACCACGTCGCCCGCCCGTGACCAGGGCTTCTGGTCCAACCTGTTCGGCGGCCATCCGGACCACGACACGGCGGTCTACGACCGCAGCATCGAGAGCGGCTCGACCGTGGTGACCGTCCGCACTCCCAACGAGCATTTCGACCGGGTGAGCTCGATCCTGGAGAAGCACAACCCGGTCGACTACGACGAGCGTTCGGCCCGCTACGGCGCCACCGAGACCACGACCACCCGCACGACCACGGCCCCCGGCACAGGTGTCGGCGCGACCGCGAACGGCGGCGACACCATCCAGCTCGCCGAGGAGAGCCTGTCGGTCGGCAAGCGCGCGGTCAGCGGCGGCACCACCCGCATCCGACTTTACGTCGTCGAGACCCCGGTCGAGGAGCAGGTCAACCTGCACAGCGAGCGGGTCACGATGGAGCGGCGTCCGGTCACCGACGGCCGGCCCGTAGGCGCGGCCGACTTCACCGATCGATCGATCGAGATGACCGAGACCAGCGAGGAGGCGGTCGTCTCCAAGACCGCGCGGGTGACCGAGGAAGTCAGCCTGCACCGGGAATCCACCGATCGCGTCGAGACGATCAAGGACACGGTCCGCCGCGACGACGTCAAGATCGAGCAGGTCCCCGGCGCCCAGACCACCGGTCGGACGGGCACGACGCCGGTCGATCCGAACCGCGCCAAGATCTGAACCGGCGCGGAAACGATCCGGGGCGCCAACGGGCGCCCCGGATCCTGAGGAGGCAGACATGTCCACGACCACCTACGACGATCCGCGCCGGTCCGGCGTGCTGAACGGGACGACGACCGAGACCACCACGTTCGGCGGCGGCGGCTCGCACACCCACCGCCGCATCTCGTGGGCGGCGATCTTCGGCGGCGTCATCCTCGCCGTCGCCGTGCAGTTGCTGCTCAGCCTGCTCGGCGCCGGCATCGGCCTCGGCACGGTCGACACCAATGCCGGCAGCACGCCGTCGGCCGGCAGTCTCGGCATGAGCGCTGGCATCTGGTGGGTGGTCAGCAGTTGCGTAGCTCTGCTCATCGGCGGCTATGGCGCAGGCTGGCTCGCAGGCATCGAGACCCGCTTCGACGGCGTGCTGCACGGCCTCATCACCTGGGGCATCGCCACCCTGCTCACCTTCTGGCTGCTCTCCTCGGCGATCGGCGGCCTGATCGGCGGCGGCTTCGCCGCCATCGGCGGCCTCGCCGCCGCGGCCGGCGGCGGCGG
>CAXTUK010000438.1:0-2099 GCA_964247395.1 uncultured Acetobacteraceae bacterium | reverse complement strand
CGCGAGCAGCGTCGGCAGCGAATCTCGCTGGTGGCGTCTGGACATCACTCCAGGGAACGTTCCGTCAGGCGACTGGCCGCCCGATCGCCGAATAGCGCAACCCCGCCGCCACCATCGCCGCCGGGTCGAACACGTTGCGCAGGTCGACCACGACGTTGCCGCGCATCAGGTCGCGCAGGCGCGACGGCGCGATGGCGCGGAACTCGTTCCACTCCGTCACCACGACCGCGGCGTCCGCCCCGGTCAGCGTCTCCGTCGCGTCCGACCCGTAGCGCAAGTCGTCGGGCAGCAGCGGTCGCGCCTGGCCCATGGCCTCCGGATCGTAGGCGATCAGGTCGGCGCCCCGGGCCGCGAGCCCGGTCACGAGCGGAATCGACGGGCTGTCGCGCATGTCGTCGGTCTCGGGCTTGAATGCGAGGCCGAGGATGGCGATCCGCTTGCCCCTGGCCGATCCGCCGAGCGCGGCAGCGACCCGGTCCGCCATCCGCGACTTTCGATGCTCGTTGACCACGATCGTCGTCTCGACCAGCCGGCAAGGGCTGCCGGCCTCGCCGGCGATCCGCGCCAGCGCCAGCGTGTCCTTGGGAAAGCAGGAACCGCCGAAGCCGGGCCCGGGGTGGAGGAACTTGCGGCCGATGCGGCCGTCGAGACCCAGGCCGCGGGCGACGTCGTGCACGTCGGCGCCGACCGCCTCGCACAGATCGGCCATTTCGTTGATGAACGTCACCTTCATCGCGAGGAAGGCGTTGGCGGCGTATTTCGTCAGCTCGGCGGTCTCGACGCCCGAGAACACGATCGGGGTCTCGATCAGGTTGAGCGGCCTGTAGAGCCGGCCCATCACCTCGCGCGCCCGCTCGGTTTCGGCGCCGATGACGACGCGATCGGGCCGCATGAAATCACCGATCGCGCTGCCCTCGCGCAGGAACTCCGGGTTCGAGACGACATCGAATTCGAGGTCCGGGCGACGCGCGCGGATGATGTCGGCGATCCGCTTGCCGGTGCCGACCGGCACCGTGCTCTTGGTCACCACCACCGCGTAGTGGTCGAGCGCGTCGGCGATCTGCTCGGCGGCGGCGAAGACATAGGTGAGGTCGGCATGACCGTCGCCGCGTCGCGACGGAGTGCCGACCGCGATGAACACGGCTTCGGCGTCGGCGACCGCCGCCTCGATGTCGCTGCCGAACGAGAGCCGGTCGGCCTTGACGCCTTCGGCGACGAGGCCTTCGAGGCCCGGTTCGTAGATCGGCATGCGGCCCTCGTGCAGCATGCCCAGCTTCGCGGGGTCGACCTCGACGACCGAGACGCGGATGCCGAAATCGGCGAAGCAGGCGCCCGACACGAGGCCCACATAGCCGCCGCCGATCATCGCGATGCGCATCGACGCTCTCCTACAGGTTGCCGAGAAGGCGGCGGAAATACGCGATGGTCCGGTTCAGGCCGTCGTCGAGCTCGACGGTCGGCTCCCAGCCGAGCACCTCGCGCGCCACCGCGATGTCGGGGCACCGCTGCATCGGGTCGTCGACCGGCAACGGCCGGTGCACGATGGCGGAGCGGGACCCGGTGAGTTCCACGATCCGTTCCGCCAGCGTCCGAACCGGGATCTCGTGCGGATTGCCGAGATTGATCGGCCCGGTGACCTCGTCGGGCGTCCCCATCATGCGGATCATGCCCTCGATCAGGTCGTCGACATAGCAGAACGCCCTGGTCTGGCCGCCGTCGCCGTAGAGGGTGATGTGCTCGCCACGGAGCGCCTGGACGATGAAGTTCGACACCACCCGGCCGTCGTTGGGGTGCATCCGGGGGCCGTAGGTGTTGAAGATGCGGACCACCTTGATCCGGACGTCGTGCTGCCGGTGGTAGTCGAAGAACAGCGTCTCGGCGCAGCGCTTGCCCTCGTCGTAGCAGGCGCGCGGCCCGAGCGGACTGACGTTGCCGCGGTAGGTCTCGGGCTGCGGGTGGATCGTCGGATCGCCATAGACCTCGCTGGTGGAGGCCTGCAGCACGCTCGCCTTCACCCGCTTGGCGAGGCCCAGCATGTTGATCGCGCCGACGACGCTGGTCTTGGTGGTCTGCACCGGGTCGAACTGGTAGTGGATCGG
>CAXTUK010000437.1:0-2102 GCA_964247395.1 uncultured Acetobacteraceae bacterium | reverse complement strand
GCGGCGTGCCGCCCCGCCTGCCGAGCTCCTGGCCGCCGCCGGCGAACAGCGGTGCGGTCAGCTCCACTCCCGACGCGAGCAGCAGGGCGCCGGCGCCGGCGAGGCCGCCCTGCTTGTGCGCCGACAGCGCCAGGCTCGATGCGCCGAGAGCCGGCAGCGAGACCGCCATCCTGCCGCCCGCCTGCACGGCGTCGACATGCAGCAGCGCGCCGTGGCGGCGGCCCACCGAGGCGGCGGCTGCGATCGGGTGGATGACCCCTGTCTCGTTGTTGGCCAGCATCAGGCAAACCAGCGCCGGTCCCGTTCCGGCCAGGCAGGTCTCGAGCGTGTCGAGCGCGATCGTACCGTCGGCCCCGACCGGCAACGCGATCGCGTCCGGGCCCGCGGCGGCGCGCACCGCGTCGTGCTCGGTCGAACCGAACAGCACCCGGCGACCGCCGCGTAGGCCGCCGACGGCGAGCGCGTCGGCCTCGGTGCCCCCGGACGTGAACACGACGTCCTCGGGCGCTGCGCCGTGGCGCGCGGCGATCGTCTCGCGGGCACCCTCAAGCACGCGGCGGGCCGCTCGACCGGCGCCGTGCAGCGATGCGGGATTGCCATGGTGGTCGAGAGAATCCAGATAGGCCTGGATTGCCTGCGGGCGGGGTCGTTCGCTGGCGTTCGCGTCGAGATAGACGCCGGCCGATCCCGACTTTGATCTATTCCTTGGAACCATCGTCAATTTGATAGGAATGCGCTCCCCGACTCCTTATAAAGCGCCGTCTCCGGGACCTGCGTCGCCCGGACATTGAGCCGTCGGTGCGACTTTGCCAGTGACGAGGAGGCGAGAGCTCGATCTGATCGCACTTGGCCCCATCAGCTTTGCATCGCGTCGGCGCTGCCGAAGCGACATGTTTGCGACTTATGCAATGCCCACCACTTAGCGAATTGTCGGGCTGAGGCCCCAATATCATCGTGAGCGGGTTGTCTCGCTCCAGACATCTTCCGTCCCGGTTCGGGACGATCAACTCAAGAATAGCAGGACAAAGATGCCTGAGGTCATGTTCGCCGGCCCGGATGGCCGTCTCGAAGGTCGCTACAACCATTCCAAGGAATCCGGAGCGCCTCTCGCCCTCATCCTTCATCCGCATCCGCTGCATGGCGGCACGATGAACAATCGGATCACCTACTCGATGTATCGGACCTTCGAGAGGCTCGGGTTCTCGGTGATGCGGTTCAATTTCCGCGGCGTCGGCCGGAGCCAGGGACGCTATGACGGCGGCATCGGCGAGATCGCGGACGCCGCGGCGGCGCTCGACTGGATGCAGATGGTCAACCCGAATTCGGGCGGCCTGTGGATCGCCGGCTACTCCTTCGGCGCCTTCGTGGGCATGCAATTGCTGATGCGCCGCCCGGAGATTTCCGGCTGGATCAGCGTCGCCCCTCCGGCGAGCCACTACGATTTCGGCTTCCTCGCACCCTGCCCGTGCGGCGGCCTGATGATTTCCGGCGACCAGGACGAACTCGCACCCGAGCCCGCGATCAGGAAGCTGGTCGACAAGCTGCACACGCAGAAGGGAGTCGTCGTCGATTACCGCATCTTCAAGGGAGCCGACCACGTGTTCGCCCATCACGCGGACGAGGTCGCGGACGCGATGGACGGCTATGTCAGCCGGGTGATCGCCCGCAAGACCATGGCGCTCGCCGCCGACTGAACGACGTCATCCGGCCGGGCGGGCGAGCACGCCGCCTGTCGTCGGGCGGGCGACGCCGGTCGTCCCCGGCTCGCTCAATGGCAGGCCACGGACGCTGCGTGCGGCGAGAAACCCGAAGCACTGGGCCTCGAGTGCGTCGCCGTCCCAGCCGATGACCTCGACCGGGTGAACCGGCATCGCGAGATGGGCGGCCAGGGCCGCCATCAGGGCCGGGTTGTGGCGGCCACCGCCGCAGACGTACCAGGCGCGCGGCCGCGCCGGAACCACCGTCCTGGCGACCGCGGCGGCGGTGAAGGCGGTGAGCGTCGCGGCGCCGTCGGGCGCCGACACGCCGGACAGCACCGGCAGCCGCGGGGCGGAATTCAGCCGGTCGAGGGATTTAGGCGGCAGGCGCGCGAAATACGGGTG
>CAXTUK010000436.1:0-2113 GCA_964247395.1 uncultured Acetobacteraceae bacterium | reverse complement strand
GTGCCGACCCCCGAGAGCCACCACGCCGCCAGCCGGGGGGCGGCCTGGCCCGCGGTGCGCGCGGCCCTGCTCGACCGCCAGCGCCAGTTCGCCAGCAGCGGGGGCGCCGTGCTCGACGGGCGCGACATCGGCACCGTCGTCTTCCCCGACGCGAGCGCCAAGCTGTTCGTCACCGCATCGCCCGTCGAGCGCGCCCGTCGGCGCCTGCTGCAGCGCGGCCTCGATGCGACCCCGGACGCGATCGAGACCGAACGGGACGTCATCGAGGCGCGCGACCGCGCGGATGCCGACCGCGCCGCCGCGCCGCTGCGCCGGGCGGACGATGCCGACCTGCTCGACACCACCTCCCTCGACCAGGAGCAGGCGTTCGCGGCCGCACTCCGGCTCGTGCGCTCCCGCCTTGCGTCCCGCCTGCCGGGCGACCAACTGAGTTCTTGACTTGGCGGTCGAACCGCGTCTCTACGTCCGCCCATCATTCATCAGCCCGGCGTCCGATGCGGACCCGGGCTTGTCGTGCGGGCCCATGCTGCCCGCGCGCCAACCGGACGCTCGCGTCCAGACGGGATAAGCACCGCCTCATGGCATCCACCGCCACCGCAGAAGCATTCGATCATTTCCACGGCGAGGATTTCGCCTCGCTGCTCGACGAGACCCTCGGCCGCGACACCGGCTTCGACGGATCGGTCGTCAGCGGCAAGGTCGTGCGCCTGACCGACGAGTTCGCCATCGTCGATGTCGGCCTCAAGAGCGAGGGCCGTGTCTCGCTCAAGGAGTTCGCCGCCCCGGGCATGCAGCCGGAGGTCGCCCCCGGCGACGTCGTCGAGCTCTATGTCGAGCGCTACGAGGATCGCGAAGGCCTCATCGTGCTGTCGCGCGAGAAGGCCCGCCGCGAGGAGGCCTGGACCAACCTCGAGCGCGCCTTCGAGGGCCAGCAGCGCGTCAACGGCACCATCTATGGCCGCGTCAAGGGCGGGTTCACCGTCGATCTCGGCGGCGCGATGGCCTTTCTTCCCGGCAGCCAGGTCGACATCCGCCCGGTGCGCGACGTGGGGCCGCTGATGGGTACCCCGCAGCCGTTCCAGATCCTCAAGATGGACCGCGCCCGCGGCAACATCGTCGTCTCCCGACGCGCCGTGCTCGAGGAGACCCGCGCCGAGCAGCGCTCGGAGCTGATCCAGGGCCTTAAGGAAGGCATGATCCTCGACGGCGTGGTGAAGAACATCACCGACTACGGCGCCTTCGTCGACCTCGGCGGCGTCGACGGCCTGCTGCACGTGACCGACGTCGCCTGGAAGCGGATCAACCATCCGAACGAGGCGCTGCAGATCGGCCAGCAGGTCCGCGTCCAGGTGATCCGCTTCAACTCCGAGACCCAGCGCATCAGCCTCGGCATGAAGCAGCTCGAGGCCGATCCCTGGGACGGCGTCGCGATCAAGTATCCGCCCGGCGCCAAATACACCGGCCGCGTCACCAACATCACCGATTACGGCGCCTTCGTCGAACTCGAGGCCGGCGTCGAAGGTCTGGTCCATGTCAGCGAGATGAGCTGGACCAAGAAGAACGTCCATCCCGGCAAGATCGTCTCGACCAGCCAGGAAGTCGACGTCATGGTCCTCGACGTCGACAGCTCCAAGCGCCGCATCAGCCTCGGTCTCAAGCAGGTCCAGCGCAATCCGTGGGAGCAGTTCGCCGAGGAGCACAAGGTCGGCTCCACGGTCGAGGGCGAGATACGCAACATCACCGAGTTCGGCCTGTTCGTCGGCCTGTCCGCCGACATCGACGGCATGGTCCACATGTCAGACCTGTCCTGGGACGAGCAGGGCGAGGTCGCGATCCAGAACTACGAGAAGGGCCAGGTGGTCCAGGGCAAGGTGCTCGACATCGACGTCGAGAAGGAGCGCATCAGCCTCGGCATCAAGCAGCTGCACGAGGATCCCGCCGCCGACTCGCTGAGCAAGATCAAGAAGGGCGACATCGTCACCTGCATCGTCACCCAGGTCCAGGCGAACGGCATCGAGGTCAAGGTCGCCGAGGTGCTCGGCGGCTTCATCCGTCGCGCCGAGCTCGCCCGCGACAAGGGCGAGCAGCGTCCGGACCGCTTCGCCGTCGGCGA
>CAXTUK010000435.1:0-2131 GCA_964247395.1 uncultured Acetobacteraceae bacterium | reverse complement strand
CCAGCACGTCGGCCACCCGCGTGTAGAGCTCGGTCAGCAGCGTCGCCTTCCATGCGTTCCAGACCCGCGGCGAGACCGCCCGCATGTCGGCCACCGTCAGCATCAGCAGCAGCCGCAAGCGCGCAGGCGACTGGATCGTGTCGGCGAGATCGAGGATCGTCTTCGGGTCGTCGATGTCGCGCTTGAACGCCACCGTGCTCAGCAGCAGGTGGTGCAGCACCAGCCACGACACCGTCTCGGTCTCTTCCGCCGTCAGGCCGAGCCGCGGCCCCAGTCCTTGCGCGATCTCGGCCCCGAGCTCGGAGTGGTCGCCGCCCCTCCCCTTGGCGACGTCGTGCAGCAGCACCGCCACGTACAGCGCCCGGCGCGATCGCGGATCGAGCGGCAGGTCGACCGCGAGCTCGCTCGCCACCGGGCTCACCTCGGCGAGCTGCCCCGCCTCGAGCGCGTTGAGCACCCGCACCGCCTCGATCGTGTGCTCGTCGACGGTATAGACGTGATAGGTGTCGAACTGCATCTGGCCCACGATCCGCGACCAGTCCGGGATCAGCCGGCCCAGCAGGCCGGTCTCGTTGAGCATCCCGAGCTGGCGCGCCCCGTCCGTCCGGGGATGCGTCAGCGTCCCGCACAGCAGGTCGAGCAGGATCGCGTTCGCAGCCTCGTCGCCGCGCAGCCGCACCGCGCCGCGCTCGAAGCGGATCAGCTGGTGCATCGCCAGCGGATGCAGCCGCAGCCCGCGATCCCGCGCGAGGCGCAGGACGTCCAGCATCGCCGACGGGTCAAGGCCGAACCGGTCGGGGTCGATCGGCACGATGTCGCCCTCCAGCAGCGTGTAGCCCGCGTCTGTCAGCATCGCGTCGGCCACCGCCGCCGCCGCCGGGCTCCCCCGCGCCGCCCGCACCAGCTGCGGCTCCAGCACGTGCGTCAGCCGCATCACCTCGCGCGCGGTCAGGAAGTAGTGGCGCATGAACCGCTCGACGCCGACCTGGCGTCCGTGGTGGGTGTAGCCCATCCGCGCGCCCACCACCGGCTGCATGTCGAAGGTCAGCCGCTCCTCGGCGCGTCCAGCCACGTAGTGCAGGTGGAAACGCACCGTCCACAGGAAGTCCCACGACCGTCGCGCATGCCGCGCCTCGGTCTCGGTCAGCAGGCCGGCGCCCGGCCGCGCCGCGCCGCCGCGTTCGACGAGCTCGCGCATCCGCCCGTTGCCGAACACCAGGCGCGACATCCAGTACAGCGTCTGCATGTCGCGCAGGCCGCCGCGCCCCTCCTTGATGTTGGGCTCGACCAGGAACGCGCTCTCGCCGTAGCGCGCATGCCGAACGCCGCGCTCGCGACGCTTGGCATCGAGGAAGTCGGCGACACCGCTCTCGATCGACGCCACGATCAGCCTGGCGCCGAGCACCCCGAACAACGCCGCATCGCCGGCCAGCAGCCGCACGTCGATCAGCGACGTGCGCGTCGTCACGTCGCGCGCCGCTTCGCCCACGCACTCCGCGATCGACCGCGTCGCGTGGCCCACCTTCAGACCCAGGTCCCACAGGAAATAGAGCATGAACTCGACCACCGCCCGCACCGGCGCGCTCGGCGCGGCCTCGGTCAGGAACAGCAGGTCGATGTCGCTGAACGGTGCGAGGTTGCCGCGTCCGTAGCCGCCCGTCGCCGCGATCGCCATCGCCTCCGGCGCCGCGTCCGGCACCTGGACCCGCACGGTGTAGGCGAACAGCTCCTCGATCAGCTCGTCCATCCGGCGCGACAGCAGCTCCGCCGCGGACGCGCCCGACAAGCGATGGGTCTCGAACGCGTCGCGCAGGTCCGATTGCACCTGGGCCAGGTGTCGGCGGAACGCCGCCAGCGCGTCGTCTCGCGCCACATCCTCGCCGCACGCCGCGAGCTGCCCGCGAAGTCTCGGGCGGCCATCCTCCGTCTGGATCCTGGTTTGGTCGGCGACTTGCATCCCGTTCTCTTTACGGCCTTCCCTCTCCTCCTGACAGCCTCTCTTGCGCTGCAACAACAAGCGAACGCAGCCGGAACAGCATTTCGTGCGCCTGCCGTGGCGTCATCGCATCGGGATCGGCCGCGGCCAGCGCCTCGGCGACCGGATCGGACGCCGGCGGCTCGGCCAGAAGCG
>CAXTUK010000434.1:0-2139 GCA_964247395.1 uncultured Acetobacteraceae bacterium | reverse complement strand
GCCGGCGAACGAGATGCCGTTGAGCATGAACATCGCGGCGAGCGAGGCGGAGAACACGCGCCCCTTGAGCAGCCGCATGTCGATCAGCGCGGCGTCGCCCCTGGTCCTCGCGCCGCGATGGAACAGCGCGAACATGACGATGGACACGGCCAGGGCCGCGAGACCGATCCGCTCGTCCAGATGGTCCGAACCGTAGAGGAACAGTACCAGCCCCGGCGACAGCAGGGCCAGCCCGCGCAGGTCGAGGCCGCGCGGCCGCGTCTCCTCCCGATCGTCGGGCAGGAAGGCTGCCGCCAGCGCCAGCGCCAGCACGCCGACCGGCAGGTTGATGAGGAAGAGCCAGCGCCAGGATGCGAACTGGAGAATGGCGCCGGCGATCACGGGACCGAGCAGCGGCCCCAGCAGGACCGGCAGGGCGGCGACGCCGACCACCCGCGCCATCTGCTTGCCGGCCGCGCGTGCGATCATCATCTGCGCCATCGGTGCGAGCAGTCCGCCGCTCATGCCCTGGAGGATACGGAAGCCAATCAACGACTCCGCGGACCATGCCACGCCGCACAGCGCCGAGGCGAGGGTGAAGGCGGAGAAGCACCAGAGATACAGGGCCTTGGCGCCGATGCGATCGACGAGCCAGCCGTTCAGCGGCAGCGTCAGCGCAAGCGCCAGCAGATATCCGCTCGTCACCCACTGGATCATCGAAAGACCGACGTGCAGATCGGCGGCCAGGCTGGCGAGCGACACGTTGACGACCGTGGCGTCGAGCTGCGCCATGAACGAGCCGATGGCCGCGACCGAGACCACTTTCCAGACGCCGGGAGCGAGCCGGTCGGCCTGGTCGCCGCCGCCTGACAACGCCGCGCCGTCAGGCTTCGACGACGCGCTCATGCCCGGTCGAGCAGGCCCGCGATCTCCCGGGCAGACCCGGTTTCGCCCAGTCGCGGAAAGATCCGGTCGACGCTGTTGTCGTGCGCCTCGGGGCTGATGTCGGTCATCGCGTCGAGTGCCAGGGCGACGTTGAACCCCAGCTCATGGGCATGCCGCGCGGTCGACTCCACGCCGAGGCTGGTGGCGACGCCGGCGAGCACCAGCTGGGTGACGCCGCGGGCCTTCAGCTTCGCCTCGAGGTCGGTGTCGGTGAAGGCGCCCCACGTCCTCTTGGTCAGCAGCAGGTCGCTGGCCTGCGCGTCCAGCTCGGGCGCGAGGTCGGCCCAGTCCGGTGGCAGGCCTTGCAGGCTGTGGCCTCGTTCGGTCCGGCCCGGTGCGACGCCCGTGGCGTTGACCAGCACCACCGGCAGGCCGCGGCGCCGGAACGCGGCGGTCAGGACCGTGGCCGCAGCCAGGACGCCGGCGATGGGATGGACGGTGGGCGAGCCGACGATGCCCTTCTGCAGGTCGAGGACGACGAGCGCGGTCTTCGGGTCGAGGCGTGTGACGGTCATCGCTGAGCCTTCCGGTTGCTAGGAGTCGAGGAGGCGCTTGAGGAGTTCCACGGCGCCGGCGAGCTGGTGCTGCTCGCGCGCGGTCAGCCGCGCCTGCAAGGCGCGAAGCAGCCAGTCCTGCCGAGCCGCCCGGGCAGCACTCACCCAATCGCGAAAATGATCGGTGAGCGAGATGATGGTCTGGCGCCCGTCCGAGGGGTCGGGCGCGCCTGCGACGTACCCTTCCGCTTCCAGGGCCGCGATGATCGCGCCCATCGATTGCGGCCGCATCGCCTCGGCCCGCGCCAGCGCGCTCCCGGTCGTGGGCCCGTCGCGCTCCAGCCGCAGGAGCACCGACTTCTGGGCGGACGTCAGGTCGCCGACGTCGGCCTGTTCACGCAGGCGGCGGCCGAGCGCACCGATCACGATGCGCAGCTCCGCGGCCAGGGCGGAGGCTCCGGCGCTCTCGGTACCGGCGAGTTCCGACTTCATACTCCCGGCGTCGCACATCTAAAGGAAGTCTGTAAAGGTTTCCTTCATGTAAGCGCCGCCTCACGACCTCCGGCCGCAACGACATTCGCCGGTCCGCGCTCGCCTCGTATCCGCAACAGGTTGCGCCCCATGTTGCGTCCCGGTAAAGACAGCCGGGACCTGCCGCCATGCGACAGACCGCACCATCCCCGGCATTCATCGACCCCGAACGCGGCGCCCGGCTGGTCGA
>CAXTUK010000433.1:0-2164 GCA_964247395.1 uncultured Acetobacteraceae bacterium | reverse complement strand
ATAAAACGAGAGTCGATGATAAATTCGTGTTGAAGATATTTAATGAGCTAGATGATTTACAGGCAGACTCGAATGTCTCATTCAAGGCCAAGGAAACCAAAGCAGCACTCACTTGCTATTTAGAAAAGCCTAACATGGGCAACTTTCAAATCTTGTATCTGCTCAACCCGCTCGGAGGGGATCGGTTTTCGGGCGTAGCGCGATGATTTCCGGCTGGGATTGACAGGGAGCGCGGAGCCGGATTCAACCTTTGAATGACTCCGCCGCCGCTTCCCGATCTGTCGACGCTCTCCCCTTCAGAGAAGGACGCGCTGATCGTCGCCCTGTGGAATCAGGTCGTATCGTTGATGGAACGGGTCGCGGCGTTGGAGGCGAAGCTGAACGAGCCGCCGAAGACGCCGGACAATTCCAGCGTGCCACCATCGAAGGCGCCCAAGGCGAACCGGCCCGGCAAGGAGAAGCGCGGCCCCCGTCAGGGCAGTCTCGGCCGCAAGGGCGGTGGTCGCCTGCTGGCGCAGGAGCCCGACCAGGTCGTGACCGCCAAGGCAGCGATTTGCCGGCATTGCAGCGCGGCCCTTGGCGAGGGCGATCATCACCTCCACGGACGTTACGACAAGATCGAACTGCCCCCGGTCCGCCCGGTCGTCACGCGCGTGGAGCGCTACGCCGGACATTGCCCCTGCTGCGGCGGGACGACCCTGGCGCCGGTGCCTGAGGGGATGGACGAAGGCTCGCCCTTCGGCCCGAGCATCGTGGCTGTGGCGCTCTACCTGCGTTTCACCCACGCCATCAGCTACAAGCGTCTGCACCGCCTGTTCGAGCATCTGTTCGGGCTGGTGCTCAGCGAGGGCGCGCTCGACGCCATGTTCCGCCGTGCCAAGCCCCGTTTCGACGACGCCACCACCGCCATCCTGGCGCGGCTGCGCCGGTCGCGCATCGTGTGCTCGGACGAAACCAGCGTGCGGATCGACGGCAAGACCTGCTGGAACTGGGTCTTCCAGAATGAGCAGGTGGTGATCCACGTCGTCCGCAAGAGCCGAGGCGCTGCCGTGGTGGCCGAGGTGATGGGCGGCCACCGGCCCATGATCTGGATCTCGGACCTTTACGGAGCCCAGCAAGGCCACGCCGACTTTTGGCAGGTCTGCCTTGCGCACCAGTTGCGGAACTGTCAGTTCGCCATCGATGCCGGCGACACGGTCTTCGCGCCGCGCATGAAGGCGCTGCTATTGCGCGCCGTCATCCTGGCGCGCCGGCGCAAGGCCCTGGCAGCCAGCACCCGACAGCAGTACCGCAGGCGCCTCGACCGGGACCTCGACGCCATCATGGCGCTGGCCCCCAGCAACCAACACGGCCGGCGCCTCAAAAAACGCTACGGCAAGATCCGGAACGACCTGTTCACCTTCCTGATCCATCCCGACGTTCCGCCCGACAACAACAGCTCCGAGCGCGAACTTCGGCCAACCGCCACCTACCGAAAAGTTACGGGTGGTTTCCGTTCCGATTGGGGAGCAGACCTCTTTGCCGGTGTGAGATCCGTGGTCGGCACCGCCGCCCGCAACGGCATCGACGCCTACGCCGCGATCCTCAACACCCTATGCGGAAAACAGACACTCGTGCCGAGTTGAGCAGATACCAATTATCGAAGAAGGCTTTCAAGCCGCCTTCCGCTGTTCCATCGCGTCGTGGAAAGCCATGGCCCGCTTCACGGCGCGGAGGGGTACGTCCCAGGCCCGCGCGACGGCTTCCGGGGAGCCCTCGCCGCGGACGGCCCGCACCAGAGCCTCGACCGGGACGGAAGTCTCCGCCTCGATCGGCTGGCCGAAGGAGCGGGCCGGGTCGACCAGGATCGATCCCGAGCGGCCCAGAGGCCACCAGGAGGTTGGAACACCATCTGCATCGTATTCGACATGCTTGAGGCTTTGCTCGACGATGTCGCGGAAGGCGTATTGTTGGCGGAAGAGATCGATCAGCGCCGTTCGACCATCCTCTTCGAGAACCTGGAGGAATATGGAGCGTCCATCGGTCCTGAAGACCCTCGACGACAGGGGGTGGGCCTGTCCAACGATGTCCCGCGCGAGTTCGATGGCTCGGCGGACGCGCACCGGTGGCAGCCCTTGGGCTATGAAAGACGCCGCGACGCGGACCTCCATCAGGTCGCGAAAGC
>CAXTUK010000432.1:0-2169 GCA_964247395.1 uncultured Acetobacteraceae bacterium | reverse complement strand
CCGATCCCCGCGCCCGAACGCCGTCGACCCGCCAGATGCCCGCCGCCTCTTCGACCTCGAAGAACCCCACCGTGTCGCACGCCGTCGCGAACGCCTGCTCGAATGCCTCCACCGCCTCCAAGGGCACCGTCACCGACACCGTCTCCAGCGCCGCCGCCCGTCGTTTCAAGCCCGCTCCACGAAGCTGTCCTTGACCCGCTTTGCCCCGGCCTTCTCGAAGTCGATCTCCAGCCGGTCCTCGTCGGCGGCCGTCACCCGCCCGTAGCCGAACTTCTGGTGGAACACCCGCGCGCCCACCTCGATCGGCTCGGCCCGTGGCGTTCGCTCGCCGACCTCCCACGCCTCCACCGTCTTCGGCCGCGCCGCCACGAGCGGGAACTGCCCTCCCCCGAACCCACCGCCGAAGATCGGCGCCATCAACCGCTGCTCGCGCGCCATCGCCGCCGAGCCGACATGCTCGACATGCTCGTCCGGCAGCTCGTCGATGAAACGGCTCGGAATGCTCGCCTGCCAGTTCGCGTAGATCCGCCGGTTCGCCGCATGGCTGATCATCGCCTGCCGCCGCGCCCTCGTGATCCCGACATAGGCCAGCCGCCGCTCCTCCTCGAGCGACGCGTTGCCGCCCTCGTCCATCGAGCGCTGGCTCGGGAACAATCCCTCCTCCCACCCCGGCAGGAACACGGTGTCGAACTCGAGCCCCTTCGCCCCGTGCAGCGTCATCAGACTCACCCGCGCGTCCGACGTCTCGTCGGTCTCCATCACCAGCGACACGTGCTCGAGGAACCCGCCCAGCGTCTCGAAGTCCGCCAGCGCCCGCACCAGCTCGCGCAGGTTTTCGACCCGTCCCGGCGCCTCGGGCGACTTGTCGCGCCGCCACATCTCCATGTAGCCGCTCTCCTCGAGCAGCGACGCCACCACGTCCACATGCCTGCCGCGCGCCAATCCGTCACGCAGCCGCGCCAGCAGCCCCAGCAGCTCGCCCAGCGTCTCGCGCAGCCGCCCGCGCAAGCCCCCCGACGTCAGCAGACCTGCCGTCGCCTCCGTCATCGGCACCCGGCCCTCGCGTGCCGCTATGTGAAGCGTCTGCAGCGCCGCTTCGCCCACCCCGCGCCGCGGCAGGTTGATGATCCGCTCGTACGCCAGGTCGTCCGCCGGCGAGACCAGCACCCGCATATAGGCGATCGCGTCGCGTATCTCCGCCCGCTCGTAGAACCGCAATCCGCCAACCACCCGATACGGCAGCCCCAGCGTGATCAGCCGCTCCTCGAACGCGCGCGTCTGGAACCCGGCCCGCACCAGGATCGCCATCTCGGCGAGCGTCTCGCCGTCGCGCTGCAGCTCCTCGATCCGTTCGCCCACGGCCCGGGCCTCCTCGTCGGAGTCCCAGACCGCCGCCACCCGCACCTTGTCGCCCCCGCTGTCGCCGTTGCCCGACCGCAGCGTCTTGCCGAGCCTGCCGCCATTGTGCGCGATCAGCGCCGAAGCCGCCGCCAGGATTGGCGCCGTCGAGCGATAGTTGCTCTCCAGCCGCACGATCCGCGCCCCCGGGAAGTCTTTCTCGAAGCGCAGGATGTTCTCCACCTCCGCTCCGCGCCACGAGTAGATCGACTGGTCGTCGTCGCCCACGCAGCAGAGATTGGGCGCCCCGTCCGGCCGCTGCGCCAGCAGCCGGAGCCACAGATACTGAACCAGGTTGGTGTCCTGGTATTCGTCGACCAGGATGAACCGGAACGCCCGGTGATACTGCGCCAGCACGTCCTCGCGACTCCTCAGGATCTCGGTGACATGCAGCGGCAGATCACCGAAATCCGCCGCATTCAGCGCCGCCAGCCGCGCCTGGTAGTCCGCGTACACCCGCCGGGCCGCGCCGCCGCCGAACTCGCTGTCCTCCGCCGGTCCCACCCGAGCCGGCGTCAGCCCGCGATCCTTCCAGCGCTGGATCACCCCCATCATCTGGTTCGCCGGCCACCGCTTGGCGTCGACCCTGCAGCCCTCCATCACCTGCTTGAGCAGCCGCAGCTGGTCGTCGGTGTCGAGAATGGTGAACGACGACGTGAGCCCCACATGTTCGGCGTGCCGGCGCAGCATCCTTGCGCACAGCGCGTGGAACGTCCCGAGCCACAGCCCCTCGACCGGCCGCCCGAGCAGGGCCGCCACCCGCTCGCGCAT
>CAXTUK010000431.1:0-2171 GCA_964247395.1 uncultured Acetobacteraceae bacterium | reverse complement strand
GCTTCAGCGCCCGCGCGGCCGCACTCGCGCCGGTCGTCGATCGGGCATTCGATCTGCAGGCGATCCTGCGCGCCGCGGTCGGCCTCAACTACGCCGCCATCCCGCCCGACAAGCAGTCGCAACTGCTGCAGGTGTTCCGCCAGTTCACCGTCGCGAGCTACGTGTCGAACTTCTCCGGCAGCGGCGACCGGTTCACGATCATGCCTCAGACCCGGCAGGCGGGCGCCGACACCGTCGTCCAGACCGCGATCACTCCTGCGACCGGCAGCCCGACCAGGGTGGACTACGTCATGCGTTCCGGCGCCCAGGGCTACAGGGCCGTCGACGTGCTGCTCGACGGCACGATCAGCCGGGTGGCCGTCGAGCGCTCGGATTTCAGATCGGTGCTCGAGACCGGGGGCGCCGATGGCCTGATCAAGAGCCTGTCCCAGAAAGTGACGACCCTGTCCGACGGTCAGCTCCAGCCCTGACGGCATCATGAGCCCCGTTGATCCGATCGACATCCTCTCCGCCGGCGCGAGCGCCATGGCGGTCGCCGGCAGCCTGCAGGCATGCGCCGCCGCACGTCTGGTGCGTCGCTTCTCGGCTTCGCCGGACGCGACGGGGCCGGAGCGAACCCTGCCACCGGCCACCCTGCTCAAGCCGCTGCATGGCGACGAGCCGCTGCTCGAGGACGCGCTCGCCACCTTCTGCAACCAGGACTACCCGGGGCTGCAGATCGTGTTCGGCGTGCAGCGCAACGACGACCCTGCGCTGCGTGTCGTCCAGCGCCTGCGCGCGCGGTTTCCCGAGCTCGACACCACGCTGGTGATCGACAACACCCGCCATGGTCCGAACCGCAAGGTCGACAACCTGATCAACATGCTGCCGCATGCCAGGCACCGGCTGCTGGTGATCTCGGACGCCGACATCCATGCGGCGCCAGACATGATCCGCTCGGTGCTGGCGCCGTTGCAGGACGCGAAGGTCGGTCTGGCCACCACGCTCTACACCGGCCTTCCCGCATCGCGCCGGCTCCCCCGGCTGCTCGGTGCGGCGCAGATCAACCAGGCGTTCCTTCCGGGTGCCCTGCTCGGCCGCGCGATGGGCCGCGAGGACTGCCTCGGCGCGGTAATGGCGCTCTCGTCCGACACGCTGGCCGCGATCGGCGGCTTGCCGGCGCTCTCGCCGCATCTGGCCGACGATGCCGTCCTCGGCCGCAAGGTCCGCGCACTCGGCCTGCGCGTCGCACTCGCGCGCAGCGTGCCGGCGACCAGCGTGGTCGAGAGCAATTTCGGCGAGCTGTTCTCGCACGAGCTGCGCTGGGGCCGCACCGTTCGCGGCCAGGCGCCGGTCGGCTATCCGATGTCGATCGTCCAGGCGCCGATCGCCTGGGCCTTGCTCGCCAGCCTTGCTTGCGGCCTGTCCTCGCTGTCGCTCGGCCTGCTCGCCGCGGTCTGGACGCTCCGGCACCTGCTCGGCCGCGATGCCGAGCGATGCCTCTGCGGCCGAACGATGACCCCGTTCTGGGTGGCGCCGCTGCGCGACCTGCTCTCGGTCGCGGTGATCGTGATCAGCCACGCGAGCGGCCGGGTCGACTGGCGCGGCCAGCGCCTCCACATCTCGGCCCAGCGCAACCTCCGTGCCGAAACAGGCCTCCCGTCCAACTCGCCAGCGCCCAAGATCCTGGCCATGCAGCGGTCGCTGTGGCGATCGGCCAATTGAGGACACCACGATGATGAAGACCCTGTTCCTGCAGCCGCCGTCCTTCGACGGGTTCGATGGCGGCGCGGGCTCGCGCTACCAGGCCAGGCGCGAGATCAAGTCGTTCTGGTTCCCGACCTGGCTCGCCCAGCCGGCCGCCCTCATCCCCGACAGCCGCCTGATCGACGCGCCGCCCGCGCGGATCGGCATGGATCGCGTCCTCGACGCCGCACGCGACAGCGATCTCGTCGTCATCCACACCTCGACGCCGTCCTTCCTGAAGGATGCCGAGGTGGCTCAGACCCTCCGCGACGCGAAACCCTCGCTCAGGATCGGCTTCGTCGGCGCCAAGGTCGCCGTGCAGCCCGACGAGAGCCTGCGCGGCGCGCCGGCGGTGGATTTCGTCGCCCGCAACGAGTTCGACTTCACCATCAAGGATGTCGCCGACGGCCGCGACTGGTCGAAGGTCGCGGGGCTCACCTATCGCA
>CAXTUK010000430.1:0-2176 GCA_964247395.1 uncultured Acetobacteraceae bacterium | reverse complement strand
GGTGGCAACGTGGCCTGGCCGGTCCCGGTCTGGTAGCTCGGATCGGGCACGATCGAGAACCCGCCGTCCGAGGGCCCCTGCGCAGGCGGCGGGGCGCCGAGGGCGGCGATCGGCAGGATCGCGAGGCAGGCCGCCACCCCGAAAGCCATCGGCTTGTGCATGCGGCGCATGGTGCTGGTACGGCGGCCGGATGGCCAGTCTTGTCCGCGCGTCCGCTCTCGACTACCTCAGCGCGCATGATCGACGAACACGAGCAGGACGCGACGGACGGCGAGAGCGGGCCGTTCGACGCCGACGCGGCGCTCGGCCCCGAGGAGACGATGCGCGCGGCCGCCGACCGGATCGGCGAGCTCGAGTCGCAGCTCGCCGAGATGCGCGAGAAATGGCTGCGCTCGGAAGCGGAACTGCAGAACGTCCGCGCGCGCGCCAGGCGCGATGTCGAGGATGCGAGGCAGTACGCCGTGCAACGGTTCGCGCGCGACGTGGTCGAGGCGGCCGAGAACCTGCGGCGCGGCCTGTCCAGCCTGCCGCAACCTGCCGCCGACGAGGACCCGATGGTGGGCAAGCTGCGCGAGGGCTTCGAGGGCGTCGAGCGCAGCTTCGTCGGCATCCTGGAAAGGAACGGCATCGTCGCCGCCGATCCGACCGGCGAGAAGTTCGACGCCAACCTGCACCAGGCGATGGCCGAGCAACCTTCCGACGCGCACCCGCCGGGGACGGTGGTCGCGGCCTGGACGAAGGCCTGGACGCTCAACGGCCGGCTGCTCAAGCCGGCGATGGTGGTCGTCTCGAAGGGCGAGGCGGCGCCGGGACTGGACACGACCGCCTGAGAAGTCCGCACACGCCTGGGCCTTGCCGCGCGGTTCGCCCTTCCATACATCCCGATCGCTGCTGTCCGGCTACCGAACTGAATTGATGTCCATAGGGTCGCTTCCGGTGCTTCGGGCCGGTCGCCACCGCTGAAAGGAGTTTCGCACGATGAGCAAGGTCATCGGTATCGACCTCGGCACCACCAATTCCTGCGTCGCGATCATGGAGGGCAAGGATGTCCGCGTGATCGAGAACAGCGAGGGCGCCCGCACCACCCCGTCGATGGTCGCCTTCACCGAGGGCGGCGAACGCCTCGTCGGCCAGTCGGCCAAGCGCCAGGGGGTGACCAATCCGACCAACACCCTCTACGCGGTCAAGCGCCTGATCGGACGCCGCTTCGAGGATCCGACGGTCGCCAAGGACCGCGACCTGGTCCCCTACGGCATCGTCAGGGGCGACAACGGCGACGCCTGGGTCGAGGCGCGTGGCGAGAAATACGCGCCGGGCCAGGTCTCGGCCTTCGTGCTCGGCAAGATGAAGGAGACGGCCGAGGCCTATCTCGGCGAGAAGGTGGCGCAGGCGGTGATCACCGTGCCGGCCTACTTCAACGACGCCCAGCGCCAGGCCACCAAGGACGCCGGCCGCATCGCCGGCCTCGACGTGCTGCGCATCATCAACGAGCCGACCGCGGCAGCGCTCGCCTACGGCATGGACAAGAAGAACGGCGGCACCATCGCGGTCTTCGACCTCGGCGGCGGCACGTTCGACATCTCGGTGCTCGAGATCGGCGACGGCGTGTTCGAGGTGAAGTCGACCAACGGCGACACCTTCCTCGGCGGCGAGGATTTCGACGCACGCGTCATCGACTACCTCGCCGACGAGTTCAAGCGCGAGCAGGGCATCGATCTCCGGCGCGACAAGCTGGCGCTGCAGCGCCTCAAGGAGGCGGCCGAGAAGGCGAAGATCGAGCTCTCGTCCTCCAAGGAGACCGAGATCAACCTGCCCTTCATCACCGCCGACGCGTCCGGGCCGAAGCATCTGGTGATGAAGCTCAGCCGGGCGAAGCTCGAGAGCCTGGTCGACGACCTGATCCAGCGCACTTTGGGCCCGTGCCGCGCCGCGTTGAAGGACGCCGGCGTCTCGCCGAGCGACATCCAGGAGGTGATCCTGGTCGGCGGCATGACCCGGATGCCGAAGGTCATCGAGGCGGTCAAGCAGTTCTTCGGCCGTGAGCCGGCCCGCAACGTCAATCCCGACGAGGTGGTGGCGATCGGCGCCGCGGTGCAGGGCGCGGTGCTGAAGGGCGACGTCAAGGACGTGCTGCTGCTCGACGTGACGCCGCTGTCGCTCGGCATCGAGACGCTGG
>CAXTUK010000429.1:1046-2177 GCA_964247395.1 uncultured Acetobacteraceae bacterium | reverse complement strand
ATCCATGTCGGAGATCTGCCAGTGCTGCGCCATGCGGGTGCTCTAGAGCAGGCCCGCTCAGACTGGAATCAGGCTGAGCGGGAAAACTGCTCGCTCGAAGAAAAGCTCGAGCGCGCTGACCGTTTCCGGTCAGCCTGGAAGCGCTCTAGCCCCCGCCCAATGACGCGGCAAGCCGCGCCAGATCCGCGTTCGCCCGGGGCCCGCGACGCACGGCCGCGAGGAAGGTTTCGGGCAGGTGGCGGGCGAGCGTGGCGAGCGTCTGCTCGGGCGGGACCGGGTTGTCGTCGCTCTCGCTGAGCACGACGGCGGCGATCGGGACGGCGCGCGAGGCGAGCGCCAGGTGCGCGGTCAGCGCATGGCTGATGGCGCCGAGATGAGTGCCCGACACCAGGATCGCGGGATGCCCGAGCGCCTGCGCCCAGTCGAGCACGGTCCGGCGCGGTCCGATCGGCGCCATCACGCCGCCGGCGCCCTCGATCAGGAGCACGTCCGCCGCGACCGCGCGGGCGTGTCGGCAGAACTGCAACAGTGCGGCAAAATCGATCGCAGCACCGGCGCGTGCGGCCGCCATGTCAGGGGAGATCGGCTCGACGAAGCGCCACGGGGCGATGCCTGCGATCGATTCGGCCGTCACCCCCGCGCCGCTCGCCGCCAGCAGCTGGCCGGCATCGCTGGCCGCGAGATCGGCGGCGTCGAAGCCGCTCATCACCGGCTTGAGGACCGCGCCCGCCCGACCGGCGTCGCGGGAGGCGCGGGCGCGGCCGCCGCCCACGCACGTCTTGCCTCGGGCAGGGACGCCGGGAAGCTCAGGCGCAGCCGGGCCGTGCCCTCCGGCACCGTCGGCGGCCGGATCGCGGCGGCCAGGAACCCCTGCGTCTCGAGCCTGGCCTGCTCGGCCAGCGCCGAGTCCGCCGTGCCGAGCATGATCGGGACGATATGGCTCTGCGCCTCGGGACGGCCGGCACGCGCGGTGAAACGCCGTGCCAGGTCGAGCGGCCGCCGGCACAGCGCCCGGTCGCCCGCGATGATCTCGAGCGCGGCGCGCGACGCGGCGGCGACCGCCGGCGGCAGGCCGGTCGAATAGATGAACGGCCGGGCACGCGAGTGCATCAGCTCGACCACGGGGCGTGT
>CAXTUK010000429.1:258-1036 GCA_964247395.1 uncultured Acetobacteraceae bacterium | reverse complement strand
GAGATAGCCGCCATGGCTGCCGACCGCCTTCGACAGCGTGCCGATCCGCAGCGCCACGTCGTCGATGCCGTCGAGATCGAGCCCGACCCCGTGCGCGTCGTCGGCGAGCAGCCACGCGTCGTATCCAGCGGCGAGAGCGCCGAGCGCGCGCAGCGGGGCGCGGTCGCCATCCATCGAGAACACCGTCTCGGTGAGCAGGAGGCAATGCGGATGGGCGGCGCGCTCACGCCTCAAGAGGTCGCCGAATGCGCCCGGATCGTTGTGCGCAACACGGATCGTGCGTGCGCCCGACAGGGCCGCGCCCGCGAGCAGGCAGGCATGCGACAGTTCGTCGGCCAGCACCAGGTCGTCGGGCCCGACCAGCGACGGGATCACGCCGAGGTTGGCGAGGTAGCCGGAGCCGAACACGCAGGCCGCCTCGGTGCCCTTCAGCCGCGCGAGCGCGTCCTCCAGCGCCACCAGCTCGGGGTTGTTGCCGGTCACCAGCCGCGAGGCGCCGGCGCCGGTTCCCCAGCGCCGCGTCGCCTCCACCGCCGCCTCGATCACCGCCGGGTGACGCGACAGGCCGAGCGTGTCGTTGCAGGAGAGCGACAGCAGCCGGCGCCCGTCGCGCTCGACCCAGGGCGGCTCCTCGCGGGCGGTGACGGCGAGCCGGCGGCGGAGATGCGCCGCGTCGAGCGCTTCGAGTTTGCCGGCAGCGAAGCCATCCAAAGAATCCATTCCCAGCCCTCCGGAGGGGGGGGGGGGGGGGGGGGGGGGGGGGGGGGGGGGGGGGGGG
>CAXTUK010000429.1:0-248 GCA_964247395.1 uncultured Acetobacteraceae bacterium | reverse complement strand
ACTTTAAGTCGTGGTTTCCAACGGCTAGCCTTCGGCGAGACCTGGGAGCCGCCATGCGACACGATTGGGCACGAGACGAAGTCAGGGCGTTGATGGCGCTCCCGTTCCCGGAGCTGCTCTACCAGGCGCAGACCGTGCACCGGGCCCGTTTCGACCCGTCCGAGGTGCAGATCTCGACGCTGCTGTCGATCAAGACCGGCGGCTGCCCGGAGGATTGCGGCTACTGCTCGCAGAGCCTCCATCACGAC
>CAXTUK010000428.1:0-2178 GCA_964247395.1 uncultured Acetobacteraceae bacterium | reverse complement strand
GCGCAGGCCTATCTGCAGCCCACCGACACCGATCCGTCGACGATGAGCCCGCAGGACGCCCAGAAGACGGTCGCCGCCAATCTCGTCACCTTCGCTCGCGGCGGCGCCGATGCTCCGGCGGCCAAGGAGCGCGTCATCGCCGTGATGGCGGCGCAAGGCCACATCAGCCACGACGATGCCGCCAAGCGCTTCGACGACGCCCAGGCGAAGTTCCAGCAGACCCGCGACCAGGCGATCCAGACGGCGAAGAACGCCGCCGACGCCAGCGCGGCCGTCGCGTCCAAGACCGCGTTCGCGGGCTTCGGCGTGCTGCTGCTCGGCTTCATCGCCGCTTCGATCGGCGGCGCGCTCGCCGTGCAGCGCCGCCTCCGCGTCACCCACCGCACCGTGGACGGTCGGGCCGTGGGAACCTAGCCCGACAACCAACGCCGTCCCTGAACCAGGAAAGGAATACGACCATGGCGAAACATAAAGGCGCCGAGCATCACACGACGGCGGCGACCCATCACGAGACCGCCGCCCAGCACCACCACGAGGCTGCGAAGGCGCACGAGGCCGGCGATCATCACAAGGCGGCGCATCACGCCCAGGTGGCGCACGGCCACCTCGCGCACGCGACGCACCACACCGGCGAAGCGAGCAAGGCGCACGCCGAGCAGCACGGCGGCGGTGTCAAGAAGTCGGCCTGACCCTGACGACGGGGGGCCGCCGCCCCCGGCGGGGCCCCCCGATTCCAGCATAGAATTCGCACGGATTGGACGACGCAATGTCGATCATCGGATGGCTCATTCTCGGACTGATCGCCGGCTTCGTCGCCAGCAAGATCATCAACAAGAGCGGTGAAGGGATGATCCTCGACATCGTGCTCGGCATAGTCGGCGCGGTGGTCGGCGGCTTCCTGTTCTCGCTGGTCGGCGCGGCGCCGGTCACCGGCCTGAACATCTACAGCATGGTGGTCGCCATCATCGGCGCGATCGTCGTGCTGTTCATCTATCACGCCGTCACCGGCCGACGTCGGGTCGTCTGACCGCGATCATCGCAGCGCAACGGACACGGGTGGGCAAGCATGAGCGGCATCGAGAGCGGACCGGCGACGACGAGTATGGATCAGGCGCGGCAGGCCTGGGGAAAGGCGGCCGACGCGGCCCACGACGTCGCGCGCGATGCGCAGACCCGCGGCGCCGGGCTGGTCGACGAAGCCAAGGGGCGTCTCGCGTCGGTGGCCGGCGACCTGGCCGACCAATCCACCGGCAGCGCTGTCACCCGACCGCACGAGGCGTTCATTCCGACGTCAACCCGATTGCCTCGATCCCTCTGATCGCGCAGCTTGGGAACTATCGGCGAAACGGCCAGTTCGGCGCTTTCGATCGTGCCACTTCGCGTCTGTCAGGTTCCGCAGAACGTGTTCAGGACGCGCTCGTCGGGGCGCGGCGGGCAGGCATAGAGCTCCTCTCCTGACCGGTTCTCGAAGGGACGGGACAGCACCGCGAGCAGCACCTCGAACGGACCGAAATCGTCGCTCGCGACCGCGGCCGCGAGCGCGGCTTCGACAAGGTGGTTGCGCGGGATGACCGCCGGATTGACCGTCCGCATCGCCGCCCGCCGGGCGTCGGGCGGTCCGGGCTCGCGTTCGAGCCGCCGGCGCCAGCGGGGCAGCCATTCGTCGAGCGCCGCCGGACCCGGATCGTCGCACAGGCCGCGGAACGTCAGCGTGAAGTCGGCCCGGTTCGCCGCCATCTGCTCCAGCAGGTCGCCCACGAGTGCCGCGTCGCCGTCCTCCTCAGTGCCCAATCCGAGCTTGCGCCGCATCAGGCGCAGCCAGGCGCTTTCGAAAGCCGGCCGGAAGGCGCCGATCGCGTCCTGCGCGGAGGCCAGCGCGACCGCTTCGTCCGCATCGAGCAGCGGCAGCATCGTCTCCGCCAGGCGCGCGAGGTTCCACGCCATCACCCGCGGCTGATTGCCGTAGGCGTAGCGGCCGACCTCGTCGATAAAGCTGTAGACGGTGGCCGGATCATAGGAGTCCATGAAGGCGCAGGGGCCGTAGTCGATCGTCTCGCCGGAGATCGAGGTGTTGTCGGTGTTCATCACGCCGTGGATGAAGCCGACCGACAGCCAACGCGCCACGAGCTCGGCCTGGCGGGCGATCACCGCATCGAGGAACGCGCGGTAGGGCTGCGC
>CAXTUK010000427.1:0-2199 GCA_964247395.1 uncultured Acetobacteraceae bacterium | reverse complement strand
GCCGTCGCCGGCGCCGATCCGGGCGGAGCTGCCCGCGCCGACATAGATCAGACGTCCCGCCGCATGGCGTGTCAGCCGGGCGGTGGCGGCCTCGACGGCGCTCGCGAGCGGGAGGATGGCCGGCTGAATGGCGGCCACCGCGGCGAGCTGGCCTTCCCAGAGGGACGCGAGCAGGGTCGCGGCGGGCCAGGTGTCGAGGTCGTCGGAGCGGGGGTCGACCTCCTCGGTCGTTGGAGAGGAGGTCAAGCGGGTCGGCCTCCCCTGGCGTCGGGGATCTGCCGGGCGAGCGGCGGCACGAACAGCGGCGCGGTGTCCCAGGGGAACAGGATCCAGGTGTCCTGGGAGACCTCGACGACGAAGCTGTCGGTGGCGGGGCGCCCCTCTGGCTTGGCGTAGAGACAGGCGAAATGGGCGCGCGGCAGCAGCCGCCGGACCAGGCCGGCGGTGACGCCGGAATCGACCAGGTCGTCGATGATCAGGAAACCCTGGCCGTCGCCGGCGACCGAGGCCGGCTTGACGACCTGCGGGTCCCGACGGGCCTCGTCGGGCATGCCTTCGGCGCCGTAGGCGACGATCGAGATCGTCTCCACGACGCGGCATTCGAGCTCGCGCGCGACGATGGCGGCCGGGATCATGCCGCCCCTGGTGACGGCGACGATGCCCCGGAACGGGCCGAGCGGCATGAGCGTGGTGGCGAGGGTGCGCGCGTCGCGGTGCAGCTGGTCCCAGGTGACGGTGGCGTAGGTGATGGCCATCAGGCGCTCAAGTGAGGCGTCCGCCGTCGGGGACGCGGTGGTCGGGGCGGATCAGCACGACCTCGCCGTCCGGGTCGGGCAGGCCCAGAGTGAGGACCTCGCTGCTGAAGGGGCCGATCCGGCGCGCCGGGAGGTTGGCGACGACCAGGACCTGGCGGCCGATCAGCTGGTCGGTCCGGTAGTGACGGGTGATCTGGGCGGACGACCGGCGGGTGCCGAGCGGTCCGAGGTCGATGGTCAGCTTGAGCGCCGGATGGCGCGCCTCCGGGAAGGGCTCGGCGTCGAGGATGGTGCCGACGCGGATGTCGAGGCGCTCGAAATCGTCGATGGACGCTTGGTCGCTCATCAGTCGGGTTTGCCGGGTTGCGGCGTGCTTGCCAAGCGGGCGTGCTTGCCAAGTGTCGGGGGCGCCGGTAGAACGCGCTGGCTTGCTGGTCGGGCGTAGCTCAGCGGTAGAGCAACCGGCTGTTGAACGACTTTGACACTTCGGCGGGAGACCGCCGTCGATCTTCGGGTGAATTCGGTGGAACCCCATCGTCGCGCCGTCGTCGCGACAAGGGCAACGCCGAGCCAAGCCGGACGCAGGGCCATGATGATCGGTCATGTGGCGTCCGGACGGTGTAGAGACTAGGCGGTGAGGAGCCCTTCCGATAACCCGCCCTCGAGCGCCCGACACCCTAGCGGCCAGCTCCGATGGAGATGGTGTCGTGGGTGAAGACATAGTCCGACACCGCCAGGAATGGCGGACACCGGTGAACCGGTTGGTCGTAGGTTCGAATCCTACCGCCCGAGCCACAAGCATTCCGTGACGACGAAGGTTCGGACGTTGGGGCGGCGCGATCTCGCGCTGGCTTGGGTGACGGCGATCGGGGCGCCGCGTGCGTCGCGGGCCGCGAGCGCGTTACGTCTGGGCTGGCCGGCGGGGTCGGTCGCCGATCTCGCGGCGCCGGCTTCGGTCGAATTCGGGCTGGCGGCGCAGTACGGGCTCGACGTGACGCTGGTGGCGGGAACGCCGAGCGGCGCCGATCTCGCGGCGATGCTCGGGGCCGGCAAGGCGGACGCCGTCGTGGCTCCGGTGTCGCTGCTGCTCGATCCGCTCCGGCGCGGCCTCGATGCGCGGCTGACCACCGGGATCAGCGGCGGCGGCCTCCGGTTGCTGGCCGAGCATCGGTCGGGACTGCGCCACATCGAGGACATCAAGCACCATCGGATCGGCGTCGCCGACCTCGCCGGCCCCTCGCGGCTGTTCTTCTCGATCATGATGCGCCGCAAGGGCATCGACCCGTTCAAGGAAGTGGACTGGGTGGTGGTCGAACCGGACCAGCAGGAGGCCGCGCTGCGCGAGCGGCGGGTCGACGCGGTCGCGGCCGCCGACCCGCAGGCGTTCTACCTGCTACGCGCGCTGCTGGCGGTCGAGATCGCGTCGAACGTGTCGGGCAGCTAC
>CAXTUK010000426.1:0-2201 GCA_964247395.1 uncultured Acetobacteraceae bacterium | reverse complement strand
GAGCTCGCGGGCCAGGGCGACGACGCGGGGGAGCCGGGTCGCGTCGTCGGGCCGCGCCTCGACCAGCAGGGCGCTCATCGGCGCATGCAGGCCGTCCGACAGCATCTTGGCGTGACGGACCGCGGCCTCGGCGGCGGCCTGGTTGCCGGTGATCAGCGCGAGGATGCGCTCGCCCGACGGCCAGGGGCCGGCGATGGCGTTGGCGCGCATGTAGTCGCGCACGTCGGCGTCGACATGCTGGGCGGCGCGTCGGAGCGCCAGTTCGCGCAGCGCGCCAAGATTGCCCTCGCGGAAGAAGCCGTCGAGCGCGCGCCGGGCGATGTCGGGGCGGTAGACGCGGCCGTCGGCGAGGCGGGTGCGGAGCTCGGCCGCGGTGATGTCGACGAGTTCGATCTCGGAGGCCTTCTCCAGGACCTTGTCCGGGAGGGTCTCGGTGACGCGGACGCCGGTGATGCGGGCGACGGTGTCGTTGAGGCTCTCGAGGTGCTGGACGTTGAGCGTCGCCCAGACGTCGATGCCGGCGTCGAGCAGCTCGGCCACGTCCTCCCAGCGCTTGGCGTGCCGGCTGCCGGGGACGTTGGAATGGGCCAGCTCGTCGACGAGCAGCAGGGCTGGGCGCCGGGCGAGCGCCGCGTCGACATCGAACTCGGGCATGGCGCGGCCGCCGTGGTCGATGTCGCGCCGGGGCAGGATGGGCATGTCGCCGATGGCGGCCTCGGTCTCGGCGCGGCCGTGGGTCTCGATGACGCCGGCGAGCACGTCGCAGCCGGCCTCGCGTCGGCGGCGGGCGGCATCGAGCATCTCCCAGGTCTTTCCGACGCCTGGCGCGGCGCCGAGATAGATACGGAGCTTGCCGCGACCCTCGCGGTCGGAGCGGGCGAGCAGCGTGTCGGGGTCGGGCCTGGCGCGCTCCGCGACGCTCATGCGGCGCGGCTGGCGACATCGCGCGACATGGCGCCGGCGAGGGCCTCGGCGACCCGGATTCCGTCGATGGCGGCCGAGAGGATGCCGCCGGCGTAGCCGGCGCCCTCGCCGGCTGGGAACAGGCCCCGGATGTTGGGCGACTGGAAATTGTCGTCGCGCGCGATGCGCAGCGGCGAGGAGGTGCGGGTCTCGACGCCGGTCATCACCGCGTCGGGATGGTCGTAGCCGGGAATGCGGGCGGCGAGGGCGGGAATCGCCTCGCGGAGCGCCTCGACGACGAAGCCGGGCAGGCAGCGCGCGAGGTCGGCGGGGGTGACGCCCGGCTGGTAGGAGGGAAGGACTTCGCCGAGCTCGGTCGAGGGGCGTCCGGCGAGGAAGTCGCCGACGCGCTGGGCGGGGGCGCGGTAGCCGCCGCCGCCGGCCTCGAACGCGAGCGACTCCCAGCGGCGCTGGTATTCGATGCCGGCGAGCGGACCGCCGGGGTAGTCCGACGGGTCGATGCCGACGACGAGGCCGGCGTTGGCGTTGCGCTCGGCGCGGGAATACTGGCTCATGCCGTTGGTGGCGACGCGGCCGGGCTCGGAGGTGGCGGCGACGACCTGGCCGCCGGGACACATGCAGAAGCTGTAGACCGAGCGGCCGGACCTGCAGTGGTGGACGAGCTTGTAGTCGGCAGCACCCAGGGCCGGGTGGCCGGCGTGGACGCCGTGTCGGGCGCGGTCGATGGCAGCCTGCTCGTGCTCGATGCGGACGCCGATGGAGAACGGCTTGGCGTGCATGGCGACGCCGGCCGCATGCAGCATCGCGAAGGTGTCGCGGGCGGAGTGGCCGGGGGCGAGGATGACGTGCCGGGCGGGGAGTGTTGTGCCGTCGGAGAGGTGGAGCGCGCGCAGCACGCCGTTCGGCGCGTCGATGCCGTCGACGCGGGTGTCGAAGCGGTATTCGCCGCCGAGCGCCTCGATGCTCCGGCGCATGCTGGTCACCACGGTCACCAGCCGGAAGGTGCCGATGTGCGGCTTGGCGTCGGTGAGGATGTGGCCGGGGGCGCCGGCGCGGACGATCTCGTCGAGCACCTTGCGGCCGAGACGCAGCGGGTCGCGGACGCCGGACCAGAGCTTGCCGTCGGAGAAGGTGCCGGCGCCGCCTTCGCCGAACTGGACGTTGCTTTCGGGGTCGAGCGTGCCGTTGCGCCAGAGACGCCAAGTGTCGGCGGTGCGGGTGCGCACGGCGCGGCCGCGCTCGATGATGATCGGACGACAGCCCCACTGGGCGAGGAC
>CAXTUK010000425.1:0-2218 GCA_964247395.1 uncultured Acetobacteraceae bacterium | reverse complement strand
GCGCACGACCTCGGCATCGCCCGCGGGTTCGAGATGTCGGTCCCGGGCGACGCGACCGGCGTCTACACGGCGGCCATCTACCCGAGCGACCTCGCCAAGGAACGCACGATCCACTTCGATCAATACACCGGCAAGCCGCTAGTCGACTTGGCGTTCAAGGACTACGGCCCGGTCGGCCAGGCGATCGAGTTCGGCATCAACGTTCACATGGGCCAGGAGTGGGGCCTCGTGAACCAGCTCGTCATGCTGGCGACCTGCCTCGCCATCATCCTGTCGTCGGTGGCGGCCGTGGTGACGTGGTGGAAGCGCCGGCCGGTCGGTCGCGTCGGCGTGCCGCCTTAGGAAGCGTCGATAAATTTCTGAATCGGTTGGTCGCGTTATGGGATTCCCAGATGCTGCTGCGCTTTGTAGAGAGGTGGCATGATCGACATTGCTGCCGTCAAGCTCCGTTATGAAGCGCTCAGACCCGTGCTGGATGAGCGAGGTCGTCGACGCTTTGCGGCGGTGGAAGCGCTTACGGCGGGCTGGGGCGGGATCGCGGCGGTGTGCGAGGCGACGGGGATCGCGCGGAGCACGATCGGGTATGGGTTGCGGGAACTGCGTGGCGAGGCGCCGAACTCGGCTCTCGGCGGCATTCGGCGCAAGGGCGCTGGACGCAAGCCTCTGACGCAGACGGACCCGACGCTTCTGAGCGATCTGGAAAGGCTTGTCGATCCTGCCACGCGGGGCGATCCGATGTCACCGTTGAAGTGGACATCGAAGAGCTTGCGGAACCTGGCGGCAGCGCTGCGCGCCATGGGGCATTGCGTGAGCCATGATGTCGTCGGCAGTTTGTTGAAGACGCTTGGCTATTCTCTTCAAGGCAACCGGAAGACGCTTGAGGGATCGTGTCACGTCGATCGCGACGCACAGTTCGGGCACATCGCCGAGACGGTCAAAGCCGCCATCACGGCTGGCCAGCCTGCGATCTCCGTCGATACGAAGAAGAAGGAACTCGTCGGCGACTTCAAGAATGGCGGACGGGAATACCGGCCGGCTGGATCACCCGAGCCGGTCCGCGTGCACGACTTCGTCGACCCAAAGCTCGGCCGCGCCGCGCCCTACGGCATCTATGACATTGCCGAAAACAAGGGCTGGGTCAGCGTCGGGATCGACCACGATACCGCCGCCTTCGCCGTCAACGCGATCCGCTCCTGGTGGATCACCATGGCGCGCCCTCGCTATGCGGGTGCTCATACCTTGACGATCACCGCAGACGGCGGCGGAAGCAACGGCTCACGCGTGCGCCTCTGGAAGGTCGAACTCCAGAAGCTGGCGGACGAGTTGGGACTGACCATCGTCGTCCTGCACCTGCCGCCCGGCACCAGCAAATGGAACAAGATCGAGCACCGCCTCTTCTCGTTCATCTCGCGAAACTGGCGTGGACGGCCCCTTACCGACTACCGCACCATCGTCGAACTCATCGGCGCCACCACCTCGACGGCAGGGCTCAGCGTCCGATGCGAACTCGATGAGAACACCTACCCGGCCGGCATCAAGGTGTCCGACCAGGAAATGGCCGACCTGAACATCGACCGCAACGAATTCCATGGCGAATGGAACTACACGATCAGGCCGCGTTCGCCGAAACCGACGCGGTAAATGATCGACGGTTCCTTAGTCACGTGTGGAGGGGTCTCCAGCGGAGGTTCGAGATGATCGCTTACGATACCCACCTGCAGATAGGCTCCCTGCTGTTCGAGGGCGTGGACCAGATCGACCTCACGGGGCCGTTCGAGGTCCTGGCGCGCATCCCGAACTCGACATACCGCATCTACGGCAAGACCGTCGCCCCCGTCCGCGACCTGAAGGGGTTGCGGCTGACACCCGATGCGGCGCTGGCGGATGCGCCGCCGCTCGATGTCCTCCACGTGCCGGGTGGCTTCGGCCAGGAGGCCCTGATGGAAGACGAAGAGGTGCTCGGCTGGATCAGGTCGCAGGCGACCGGCGCACGCAGCGTCTTTTCCGTATGCACGGGCGCCCTGCTGTGCGGCGCGGCCGGCCTGCTCGTCGGGCGCCGGGCGACCACGCACTGGGCCTCGTTCCATCTGCTGCCGTACTTCGGTGCCATTCCGGTCGACGAACGGGTGGTCGTGGACGGGACCTGGGTCTTCGCGGCCGGTGTCACCGCCGGGATCGACGGCGCGCTGCGGCTCGCCGCGGAGCTGCGCGGCGATGA
>CAXTUK010000424.1:0-2219 GCA_964247395.1 uncultured Acetobacteraceae bacterium | reverse complement strand
GACTATGACCGCGCCCGCCTGAGGCTGCTGGGAGCGGTCATAGTCGGCGAGAAGCTGGCCCGCATCCTCGACCGACGGCAGCGTGACCGTCTCGCCGAGGTCGAGGCCGGCCAGGGCCGCATCGACCAGGGAGTCGACCGTCATGACGCTGGCCGGGTCGAGAGCCGAGAGGGGAACGCCCGAGAACTCCCAGAGGTCGGTCGCCGTGGCGCCCGGGAGGACCAGCTGGACGGCGACGCCGGTGCCCGCGACCTCATCCTGGAGGCCGCGGGTGAAGTTCATCACATAACCCTTCGTTCCGCTGTAGATCGTGCTCACCGGCAGCGAGTGGAAGCCGAGCACCGAACCGATGTTGATGATCGTGCCGCGATCACCCGCCTTGAAGCCGGGCAGCACGGCCAGGGTCAGGTGCACCATCGCCGTGACGTTGAGGTCGGTCATCGCGTCCGCATCGGCGGCAGCGGTCTGGCCGACCGAGGTCAGGGTGGAGACGCCGGCGTTGTTGACGAGCAGCGTGACGCGCGCGTCGGCCGCGATGGCGTTCGCCACCCGGTCGAGCTCCCGCGGGTCGCCGAGGTCGGCGATGATCGGCTGGACCTCGACCCCATGCGTCTCGCGAAGCGAAGAGGCCATGGCCTCGAGCAGGTTGCCGCGGCGGGCGACCAGGATGAGGGCATGGCCACGCCTGGCCAGGCGGTCCGCATACACCTTGCCGATCCCGGCGGAAGCACCCGTGATCACCGCGGTGCCCTTCGATACGATTCCACTGCGTGCGTCGGTCATGTTGCGATCCCTTGCTGGTTGGAGGCGTCACGCCGGCGCGTGCCCGATGGCCACGCCGAAGAGGAGGTCGCTTTCCGTGTCCCGGACGAGCTGCGTGAGTTCTCGTGCCGGCTTGCTGTCGGGAATGACGACGGTTCGGTCGGACTGCGTCATCTCTCGGCTCCATCGTCGATCTGCCTGTTCAGGAACGCCCTGATCAAGGCAGCGATCTCTCCGGCATGCGTCTCGAGCGCGAAATGCCCGGTATCGAGCAGGTGGATTTCGGCATCCGGAAGATCGCGCCTGTACGCCTCGGCGCCGGCCGGCAGGAAGTGGCGGTCGTTGCGGCCCCAGGCCGCGAGCAGCGGCGGCCGGCGCGCACGGAAGTAGCGCTGGAAGTCCGGGTAGAGCGCCACATTGGTCCGGTAGTCCAGGATCAGGTCGAGCTGGATCTCCTCGGCGCCGGGCCGCGCCATGTAGGCGATGTCGAGCGTGTAGCCGTCCGGGGAAACCAGGCCCGGCTGCGCGCCGTCGCGATACTGCCACTCGCGGATCGTCTCCGGCGCGAGCGAGGCGCGGCACGCCTCCCGGTTCGCCTGCGTCGGTTCGCGCCAGTACGTCCGCCACGGCTCCCAGGCGTCGCTCAGTCCCTCCTCGTAGGCGTTCCCGTTCTGGGTGATGATCGCGGTCACGCGCTCCGGACCTGCGGCCGCGAGACGCAGGCCGACCGGGGCGCCATAGTCGAAGATGTAGAGCGCGAACCGGTCGATCCCGATCTCGTCGATGAAACGCCCGACGACGCGCGCGAGATTGTCGAACGTGTAGTCGAACCGGCCCCGGACCGGCGCGACCGTGTTGCCGAAGCCGGGCAGGTCGGGTGCGATCAGCCGGTAGCGGTCCGCGAGGCGGGGGATCAGGTCGCGAAACATGTGGCCGGCGGTCGGGAAGCCGTGCAGCAGGAGGATCACCGGCGCGTCGCGCGGACCGGCCTCGCGATAGAAGACCTCGACCTCGTCGACGGTTCGCGTGCGATAGAAGATGTCCATGTTACCGTCTCCGGTCGAATGGCGCGGGCGGGACGCGAGCCAGGAGCCCGTTGAGCCCCTCGGCCATCGTCGGGTGCGCGATGATCGCGTCGCGCAGGCCGGTGTAGGGCATGCCGGCGAGCATCGCGGTCTGCACCACCCCCATCACCTCGCCCGCCTCCGCGCCGAGCATGGTGAAGCCGAGGATGCGGTCGCTGTCGGCGGCCACCACCGCCTTCATGAAGCCCCGCGTCTCGGACATGGTGCGCGATCGCAGCACCATCGCGATCGGCAGCGTCGCCGTCCGCACGCCGATCCCCGCCCGCGCCGCCTCGCCCTCGCTCAGCCCCACCCGCGCCAGCGGCGGCTCGGTGAACATGACATAGGGGACCAGCCGATGGCGCGTGCTGCGGTCGCCGCCGGCGAGATTGG
>CAXTUK010000423.1:0-2224 GCA_964247395.1 uncultured Acetobacteraceae bacterium | reverse complement strand
CCGCCCCCGGGCGCGCCCAGCCCCCCCCCGGGCGGGGCGCCCTCGGCCGCCGGCCGCTCGTGCCCCGCTCCGACGCCGTCGTGCTGATCTGCCGCCTGTTCGGCGGCCTGACGATCCTGTTCGGCGCCTACGTCGCGCTGCACGCGATGACCACGCCCGGCGGCGGCTTCCAGGGCGGGGTGATCGCCGCGTCAGGCGCGCTGATGGTCTTCGTGGGCGAGGGCTACCGGAGCTGGCGCCGCCTGATCCGCTCCGAGGCGATGGACGCGGCGGAAGGTTCGGGCGCCGTGCTCTATGCCCTCTGCGGCTTCGCCTCGCTGCTCGCCGGCCACCCGTTCCTGCAGAACATCATGCCGTTCGGCAAGCAGAAGGACCTCTTCTCCGGCGGCCTGATGCTGGTCGAGAACGCCGGCGTGACCTTCGCGGTCGCCGGCGGGTTCGCCGTGCTGTTCATCGAGTTCCTCGAAGAGACCCGCGCGATGAAGGGCGACGGGCAGTGAGCGCGGCAGTCGACCTGGCGCCCTGGGCCGTCGCGGTCTGGCTGTTCTCGGTCGGCCTCTATGGCATCGTCACCAGCCGCCACTACGTCCACCTGATCGGTTGCCTGTCGGTGGTGCAGGCCTCGACCTACGTGCTGCTGCTCGCCGCCGGCTACCGCAACGGCGCCGGGCCGCCGATCTTCTACACTCACCCGCCCGGCACGCCCGCCGTCGACCCCGTCGTCCAGGCGCTGGTGCTGACCGACATCGTGATCGGCGCCACCGTCACCGCGCTGCTGCTCGCCCTCGCGCTGCAACTGCACAAGCGCCGCGGCACCCTCGACCCGGAAGCGCTCCGGCCGATGCAGCGATGATCGCAGCACTCCCGGCGCTTGCCGTCGCCGCCCCCCTCGCGATCGCCGGCCTCCTGCTCGTCTTCGGCCGCGTCCTCCCGCGGCGCGTGCCCGACATCGTCGCGGTCCTGGTCGCGATCGCGATCGCCGGCGCCGCCCTCGCGATGACGATCGCCAGCGCCCGCGGCCCGCTCGTCACCTGGTTCGGCGGCTGGACCCCTCGCCTGGTCGACGGCCACACCGCCGTGCTCGGCATCTCCTTCGTCGTCGACCAGGCCGGGGCCGCGGTCGCCTGCTTCATCGCCGTCCTGTTCGCGGCCACCCTCGTCTTCGCGTGGGGCTTCTTCGAGGAGACCCACGCGCATTTCCATGTGCTGATGCTGCTCTTCATGGCCGGCATGGTCGGCTTCTGCCTGACCCACGACCTGTTCAACCTGTTCGTCTGGTTCGAGGTGATGAGCGTCGCCGCCTTCGCGCTCACCGGCTACCAGCTGCGCACCGACGCGCTCGAGGGCGCGCTCAACTTCACCGTCGTCAACACCATCGGCAGCTACCTGATCCTGGGCGGCATCGGTCTGGCCTATATCCGCCTGGGCGCGCTCGACTTCGCGGCGCTGGAGCGCGGCGTCGCCGCCGCACCGCACGACCCGGTCATCACCGCCTCGTTCGCCCTGCTGTCGGCCGGCCTGCTGGTCAAGGGCGCCCAGGTGCCATTCCAGTTCTGGCTCGCCGATGCGCACGGCGTGGCGCCGAGCCCGGTCTCGGTGATCTTCTCGGGTGCCATGGTTTCGATCGGCCTGTTCGGCGTGGCCAGGCTCCTCTTCGCGGTCTTCGCTCCCTCGCCCGAGATCCACGAGGTGGCGCACACGCTGCTGCTCGGCATCGGCGGCGCGAGCGCCATCCTCGGCGGCGTGATGTCGCTGATGCAGCGGCACATCAAGCGCCTGCTCGCCTTCTCCACCATCAGCCACGCCGGGATCATGCTGATCGGCATCGCGCTGCTCAGCCGCGACGGGCTGTCCGGCATGCTGGTCTATCTGGTCGGCCACGGGCTGGTGAAGGGCGCGCTGTTCATGGTCGCCGGCATCCTGCTCGCCACCTGCGGCGGCATCGACGAGATCGGGCTGCGCGGGCTCGGCCGCCAGGTCTGGCCGGCCGGCCTCGCGATGCTGCTCGGCGGCCTGCTGCTCGCCGGCCTGCCGGTCGGGCTGATGGACGAGGGCTTCGAGCGGATCGAGGCCGCTTCGCGCTCGGCCGGCGAGAGCTGGCTCGTCGCCGTGTCCGTCGTCGGCTCGGCCCTCACGGGCGCCGCCATCCTGCGCGTCACCGGCCGCGTCTTCGCGGGTCTCGGCCCGGTACCGGGCGAGGAGGCGCGCTCGCCGACGGCCGAGG
>CAXTUK010000422.1:0-2243 GCA_964247395.1 uncultured Acetobacteraceae bacterium | reverse complement strand
ATCTGGTGTTCTTCGACTGGGATCGCGACGCGCTGACGCCGCGGGCGAGGCAGATCGTCGCCGAGGCCGCCGCGGCGTCGACCCATATCCAGACCACCACGATCGAGGTGGACGGATACGCGGACACCTCGCACGCGCTGCCCGGCGCACGCGGCCAGGCCTTCAATCTGCACCTCTCGCTTCGACGGGCCGAGAGCGTCCGCGGCGAGCTGATCCGCGACGGCGTTCCGGCCGGCGTGATCTCGGTGCACGGCTTCGGCGACACCCGTCTGCTGGTGGCGACCGGCCCGAACACGCGCGAGCCCCAGAATCGCCGCGTCGAGATCGTGCTGCACTGACGCCACCGGGCGGAGCGTTCACCGGGCCGTGAGGACAGGCAACGGCGGCCGGATCATGGCGTTTTCATGTCAACGGACACGAGGGAGACGCGCGATGTTCCGCAGGATGTTCGAGGCCGAACTGGTGGCCCTGATCAACGCTGGTCCGCTCGCATCGACCGGCGAGCGTCAGCCGCGCAGCCTGATGTGCGGCAGGGACGTATGGCGCCCCTTCATCGGGGCGCGGCTGCCGCCGGTCTGAGGAGATCAGCGCCGGCGGGATGTCCGGACGCTGATCCGCCTGATGTGGGCGACGTGCCCGCTCGACGAGGGCGCCGAGCAGGTCTGGAAGTCGGCCGGCTGGATGATGTCCTTGCCGTGGGCGTAGCCGTCGAGGTCGGTCGCGTTGTCGAGCGCTGCGACCTCGTCGAACATGCTCATGCGCTGCTGGCAGAACGCGACGCCGGCCTGCAATCCCTTGTCGGCCTGCACGTTGGCGAGCTGGGTGATGTAGTCGTCGTGCGCCTTCTGCGCGCCGCGTCCGAACGCCCTGCTGAAATACGTGTTCAGGGCCGCTTCCTCGGCGACCAGGTCGGGATGAAACTTGGCGACGAACGCGTTGTACTTGTCCTGTTCGTTGCACGACAGCGCGGTGACCATCAGCTCGCTCTTGAGCCCGGTGACGTTGAAGGCCTCCGTGTCGGTTCGCTGCGGCGCGCACTGCGAGGCCGAGACGTTGCTGCTCCTCGTCCTGATCGCGTGATGGTGGTGGGCAGCCTCCGCCGCCCCCGCCCCGAGCAGGCCGGACGCGATCATGCCGGCGCCGAGAAGCCTGGCCCGATGAAGGCTGGCCCGGCTGAGGCTGGCCCGAGCAAGGAGGGTTCGCATGATGTCTCTCCGCGAGCCGAAATGAGGCAGTGCGTGAGCTAATACCCGCACTGGCCGGTTCCACAAGTGTTTTTGGCCGTGCGTCCCGAGCACCCCTGCGAACAGTGGCGGGAATGCATCACGGATCGCCGAACCGCGCCGGACGCGAGATCGCGGCGTTTCTGTCGCGCCGGCACATCATTACGGGTTCGGCGCTCGCCTCGACAGCGGCGACACGCTCCCTTATAGCCACCCTCCATCGACGTCCGGGAGTCCAGCGTGCGCGTGCGACTTGCTTTCATCCTGCTTGCCGCGGCGCCCGGGGCTCTTGCCGGTTGTGCTCACCCGCCGGCGACGGTGGCCGCACTTCCGCCCAACCCCTACGGCTATCTGAAGCCCGCGTCGGTCTGCGTCACGCCCGCCTTGCACCTGCCGGAGGCGGGATCGGCGCCCGCGAGGATGACGCTCGACAACGACGGGGGCTACTGCAAGCTCGATGTCGAGCAGTCGGGCGGCGGCGAGTTCGCGTCGTTCCTGGTCACCCGCGTGCCGCTGCATGGCGCGCCGCTCCTCTACAACTATGATGGGCAGTCCCGGATCACCTACACCCCGACCGGCGGCTATCTCGGCCCCGACAGCATGGTGGTCGAGCTCGTCCCGGGCCCCGGCCGGCCACGCGTGTCGCTCGACATCGCGATCACCGTCAGCAACGCGCCGGTTTCCGGCGCCCGAAGCTAGTCGAGCGGACCCCGGGCTTCGGGGCGACGGACCTGGTCGTGCGGGTCCGGGAGATCCTCGGAAGTGACGCCCTGATGACGGGCGCCAGCGCCGCGGCAGCGCTCTATCTGCGGTTCGCGCTGCACACCACGCGCTGGCGCCTCGATTGCCCGGAGGCGGATTTCCGGCGTCTCCTGTCCGAACCCTCGATCCTGGCATTCTGGCACGAACGATTGCTGCTGATGCCGGTCATCTGGCGACTGAGCCGCCCCGCCGACGCCTCGCGTCCCTACCCGCAGGTCAACATCCTGATCAGCCGCCATCGCGACGGCCGCCTGATCG
>CAXTUK010000421.1:0-2245 GCA_964247395.1 uncultured Acetobacteraceae bacterium | reverse complement strand
CGCCCGCACAGGCTCCCGCCCCGACGCCGGCTCCGACGCCGGCCACGCCGACGTCCGCGGCCAGCCACGCGCCGAACCGCGCGGTCCCCAACTCGTCGATGCGCCGCGCCATCGCCAGGCGGCTCGCCGCCTCGGCGAACGACAGCCCGCATTTCTACACCACCATCGACGTCGAGCTCGACGCCCTGCTGGCGCTGCGCTCCACGCTGAACGCGAAATCGCCGCCGGGCGAGGGCGCGTTCAAGATCTCGGTCAACGACATGCTGATCAAGGCCGCCGCGATGGCGCATCGGCGCGTGCCGGGCGTGGCGGTGACCTTCACCGACGAGGCGATCCTGCACTACGAGCAGATCGACATCTCGGTCGCCGTCTCCATCCCCGACGGCCTGATCACGCCGATCATCCGCGACGCCGACCGCAAGGGCCTCGCCGCCATCCATCGCGAGGCCGCCGAGCTGTTCCATCGCGCCCGCGACGGCAAGCTCAAGCCGGAGGAATACCAGGGCGGCGCGTTCTCGATCTCCAATCTCGGCATGTTCGGCGTGCGCGAGTTCACCGCCATCATCAATCCGCCGCAGGCGGCGATCCTCGCCGTCGGCGCCGGCCAGCAACGGCCCGTGGTGCGCGACGGCGCGCTCGCGGTCGCGACGGTGATGAGCTGCACCCTCTCGGCCGACCACCGCGCCGTCGACGGCGCCCTCGCGGCGCGCTACCTCGCGGCGCTGCGCACGATCCTGGAAGACCCGCTGGAACTGATGCTGTGAGCGCCTCGTCCGAGACTTTCGACGTCGTCGTCATCGGCGGCGGCCCCGGCGGCTACGTCGCCGCGATCCGCGCCGCCCAGCTCGGCATGGCCACCGCGGTCGTCGAACGCGAACATCTCGGCGGCATCTGCCTCAACTGGGGCTGCATCCCGACCAAGACGCTGCTCCGCTCGTCCGAGATCAACCACCTGCTGCATCATCTCGACGAGTTCGGCTTCGCCGCCGACAATATCCGTTTCGACCTCAAGAAGATCGTGCATCGTTCGCGCGCCGTCGCCGGCCAGCTCGCCGGCGGCGTCGGCCATCTGCTCAGGAAGAACAAGGTCCGCGTGTTCGAGGGCGCCGGCCGCCTCGATGGCCCCGGCAAGGTGGCCGTCGACAGCGACGGCCAGACCACCCGTCTCGCCGCCGGGCACGTCATCCTCGCCACCGGCGCCCGCGCCCGCGCGCTGCCCGGCTTCGACCCAGATCCCGACGCGATCTGGACCTACCGCGAAGCCATGGTCCCCGATGTCATGCCCCATCGCCTCCTGGTGATCGGCTCCGGCGCGATCGGCATCGAGTTCGCGAGCTTCTTCCGCAACATGGGCTCGGACGTGACGGTCGCCGAGGTCGCTCCCCGGATCCTCCCCGTCGAGGACGAGGAGATCGCGGCCTTCGCCCGCAAGGCCTTCGAGCGCCAGGGCATGCGCATCCTCACCGGCGCCGAGGTCGGCCAGCCGCGAAGGACCCCCGACGGCATCGAGGTCTCGATCGAGGCCGGCGGCAGGACCGTCGACGCCGCCTACGACCGGATCGTCCTCGCCGTCGGCATCGTCGGCAATGTCGAGCATCTCGGCCTCGAAGGCACCGCGGTCGAGATCGATCGCAGCCACGTCAGCATCGACCCGTTCTGCCGCACCGGCGAGCCCGGCGTCCACGCGATCGGCGATCTCTGCGGCGCGCCCTGGCTCGCGCACAAGGCGAGCCACGAGGCGATCGTCTGCGTCGAGGCCATCGCGGGCCTGGACCCTCATCCGATCGACTGGACCAACATCCCCGGCTGCACCTATTGCCGCCCGCAGATCGCCAGCGTCGGTCTGACCGAGGCCCGCGCCAGGGAAGCCGGCCACGAGGTCCGAGTCGGCCGCTTCCCGTTCATCGCCAACGGCAAGGCGATCGCGATGGGCGAGACCGAGGGCCTGGTCAAGACGGTGTTCGACGCGCACACCGGCGAGATGCTCGGCGCCCACCTGGTCGGCGCCGAAGTGACCGAGATGATCCAGGGCTACGCCATCGCCCGCACGCTCGAGACCACGGAGGCCGAGCTGGTCGCCACCGTTTTCCCGCACCCGACCGTCAGCGAAACGATGCACGAGGCCGTGCTTGACGCCTATGGCCGCGCATTGCACATCTGAAATCGAGGAGCTCTGCCCCTCGACCCCGCGGGGGCCCGCGGGGCCCGCCCCCCGCCAGCGCCCCCGACGGGGGGGGGGGGGGGG
>CAXTUK010000420.1:0-2247 GCA_964247395.1 uncultured Acetobacteraceae bacterium | reverse complement strand
AGGCAGGGTGGGCGTCACACCGCCGTCAGCCACGTCTCCCAGCGCGGGTCGCCAAGCACGTTGCGTGCGCGCCGGTATTTCCAGACGCCGTACTTGAAGAAGTCGAAATCGAGCGCCGAGATCTTCTGCTGGATCATCGACCAGGCCGCCCATTTCAAGTCCGCCAGCGCCTTGTGCAGGTTGACGCGCGCGACGATTGCGGGGTCGACGCGGCCGAAATACTGCTCGATCAAGGCAAGCTCGGTCGGCTCGGCGAAGAACATCTCGCCGAACCAGATCGCGAGGTCGTAGCAGCGGTCGTTGTTCGAGGCGAACTCGTAGTCGACGAGCATGATCGTGCCGGCATCGTCGCGCATGAAATTGCCGGCCATCGGATCGTTGAAGCACGGCACGATGTCGAGCCCCGACGCGGTGAGCGCCGCCCGCGCGCGGCGATACTGCGCATCGAGCGCGGCCGCGTCCGGCGGCAGCCAGCCGCCGAGCTGCCGCCGCTGCGTCGCGTGCTCGTCGATCATGTCGAACACCGTCTTGGTCAGGGCGAAGCGCTCGCCGGAGTGCAGTCGCCGGTAGACTTGAAGTGCCGCGCGGCACAACGCGTCGTCGCGGAAGTCGGCGTGGGTGCAGGACCGCCTGGCGTCGATGAAGTCGCTGATCTCGATGCCGTCCGCCGCCAGCATGTCGTGGACGCGCGGCCCGATGCCGAGCGCGCTCGCCTTGCGGCTCGCATCCATCGCCGACGCGCGATCGATGAACATCTCCGAACCCCTGCCAGGGATTTTCACGAAGAAGCTCCCGGCGTCGTCGCCGACGAAGACGCGCCAGTTGGCATTGCTGATGCCGCCGCTGACCGGCCGGTAGCGCAGCGCCCGGTCCCGCCACCCAGGCACGCGACGGAGCGCGTCCTCCATCTCGTGTTCCGCTTCGCTCGCGGCCTCGCCCAGCCGACGGTCCATGCAGCTAAAGCCGGTGCAGCCGGTCGGCGAAGTCTGGCGCGTCGAGCGCCATCCGGCAGCGCAGCAGCCGCCACTCGCCATATTTCAGGAACTCGAGCGCCCGGCGCGGCGAGGTCGCCGACAGGATCAGGCCCTGCAAGCCCCACAGCAGGTCGTCGGCGGCGGCATAGGCGCAACAGCGGTTCAGCACCCGCTCGTCGCAGCGGCCGAACGCCATCTCGATGCCGAGACGCCAGCCGGCCTCGACGTCGTCCACCTCGTTGAGCAGCACGGCGAGGTCGTAATGCGGGTCCGCCTGGCCGGCGCAATCGAAGTCGGCGAGCAGTATCTGCCCCTCGGGGCCGAGCAGCAGGTTGCCGGCCTGGCCGTCATTGTGGCACGGCGCGCTGTCCCGCCCGGCGGCGCCGAACGCGGCGCCGACCCGCGCCACCTGCGCGAGCAGCGTCGCGACGTCGGCCGGCAGCGCCGTGCCGGTCCGCCGCGCCAGCGCGGCATGGCCGGCGACGCGGGCGAACACGTCCCACTCGCGCGGCAGCGCCGGGCCGCGTTGCAGCGTCGCCTTGGCCCTGATCGCCGCCTGCAGCACGTCGGGGCGGCGGAGATCGTCGAGCCGCGCGCCGCGCCAAGGCGGCGGGGGAGAGGCGGAGGCGCTGGCGGCGGGGCGGGGGCGGAAAAACTCGACCGCCGGCGCGACCCCGGCTTGCATGGCGGCGCACGCGCCGGCGTGGGCCGCCTCGGGGTCGATGAAACCGGCCATCTCGGGCTGCAGGATCTTGAGGAACAGCGCCTCGCCGCCGCCGGCGGGCGCGTCGTCGGGGGCGTCGTCGGCCGAGACGATCCAGTTCGACCACTCGACGGCCTGCCACATCGGCGAGGCGACGGGCGCGGCGCCCGGCCGCCAGGCGAGCCCGGCGCCGCCGGCCCAGGGCGAGTCCGCGAGGATCGCCGTGACATCGCGGCTCGCGGCGTCGCCGGTCGTCCCCTGCGTCACCGCCTGCGTCACCGCCTGCGTCACCGCCTGCGTCATCGACTGCGTCATCCGGCGCCGGGCGACGGTGCGCGTCGCGCCGCGTCGAGCCCGTCGCGGCACAGCCGCCAGAGCAGGCGGGCGAGCAACTCGGCCCCGAGCTCCAGATCGGGCTCGGCGGTGAACTCGGACGGATGGTGGCAGACGCCGCCGCGGCTCGGCACGTTGAGCACGACCGACGGGCAGAGCGGGATCATGCAGATCGCGTCATGCGCCGCCACCGTGTCGAGGCGCAGCGTCGCGACGCCGAGTGCCTCCGCCTCGGCG
>CAXTUK010000419.1:2012-2251 GCA_964247395.1 uncultured Acetobacteraceae bacterium | reverse complement strand
CAGCGCGCCCGGGTCGCCGACGTCGGTGGGCGGCGGTGCGGCACCCGCGTCACCGGGGCCGGCGGCGGCGGTTCCGCCTCGTTCGCCGGAGCCCATCGCTCGTGGCCAGGCGGCGCCGTCGTCGACCGGGCTCCCGGCGGGAGCAGGCGACCAAGTGACGGCGGCCCGGCCGCATCCACATGCGCCCGCAGCGATGGCGCCAGCGCATGGGAGGGCGTCGGGTCCCGCCTTCGGCATGA
>CAXTUK010000419.1:0-1973 GCA_964247395.1 uncultured Acetobacteraceae bacterium | reverse complement strand
GTCTGGGGATCGTGGCGTGGATACTGAAGAGGCGCGCTCTCGAGCGCGACCTCGCTCGTCGCCTCTCCTGGGCCTTGCAGCTGGTGACGGGCGAGGTGCTGATGTGCAAGAAGCAGCTGCAGGCCAGGAAGGTGGAGGTGACCTCCGCCGAACATTACGGGATGCTGGATCAGCGCGGGTGGTCTCGGGAGATCAAGAATTTCTGCCAGAGCCGGCTGGTTCCGGTGTTGGCGCAGGAGGGACTATCCGCCGAGTGGCTCCTCATCGAACCGACCGCGATCCAGATGATCGAGGATGCGGCTTGCGAGGTCGTCGCTGGGGCCGCGCCCGACATCTACGACGGCGATCCGCGGATTTTCGATCCTCGGATGAGTCCGGCGAACTACGAATCATATTGCGCCGGACTGCTCAACAAGAATGGCTGGTCCACGCAATTGCTGGTCGCTCGCGACGATCAGGAAACGGGAGTTCTCGCGCGGAAGGACGAACACGTCCTGCTGTTGCGTTGCAAGATCTACAACGAGTCCGTCGGCCGCGAGATCATATCGGAGGTCTCCGCGGCGAGACAGCACCACGACGCGGACTTCGCGGCGATCGTCTCGAACGCGGCGTTCACGGCCGGCGCCTGTCAGCTTGCGGCGAAGAGCGGCGTGTTCCTCCTGCACCACGACGACCTGCGATCCTTCTCGTTTGCCGATTTCACGCGGAACCTGATGCTGGTGCTCCAGGAAGCGCGCCCGGTGTCGTGAGCGTGCCGATCAAGTGGCGCGAGGCTGCGTGCTGCAGAGTCGAGCGGGTCCAGGGGCGGCGCCCCTGACCTTCAGATATCCAGCTCCTGCGTCGCCACGCTCCGCGCGTGTTCCTGGATGAACGCGAAACGCAGTTCGGGCCTGCGGCCCATCAGGCTGTCGACCAGCAGGCTGGTCTGTGGGCGCGTGTCGGGCGGGGTCATGACGCGCAGCAGGGTGCGGTGCGCCGGGTCCATCGTGGTGCGTCTGAGGTCGGCCGGGGGCATTTCGCCGAGACCCTTGAAGCGGCTGATCTCGAGCCTGGCGCCCTGCTTGAAATCGCGCTTGCGGCGGCGTTCGAGGTCGGCGTCGTCCATCGCGTAGACCGACTTGCCGCCGTGCGTAAGGCGGTAGAGCGGCGGCTGGGCGAGATAGAGGTGGCCTTCGCGGATCAGCGCGGGCAGCTCGCGGTAGAAGAAGGTCATCAGCAGCGACGCGATATGGGCGCCGTCGACGTCGGCATCGGTCATGATGATGACGCGGCCGTAGCGCAGCCGGGTCGGGTCGAAGCGATCGCCGGCGCCGCAGCCCAGCGCCTCGACGAGATCGCGCAGCTCGGCGTTCTGACGCAGCTTCTCGGTGCTGGCGCTGGCGACGTTGAGGATCTTGCCCCTGAGCGGGAGGATGGCCTGGGTCTCGCGGTTGCGCGCCTGCTTGGCGGAGCCGCCGGCGCTGTCGCCCTCGACGAGGAAGATCTCCGTCTCGTTGGCGTTTTCCCTGGTGCAGTCGGTGAGCTTGCCGGGCAGGCGCAGGCGCCGGGTGGCGCTCTTGCGCGGGGTGTCCCTGAGGTCGCGGAGGCGCTTGCGTTCCTCGGCGCGCTCGATGGTGAAGGCGAGCAGGGCGTCGGCCTGGGTGGGGCTGCCGGCGAGCCAATGGTCGAAGCGGTCGCGCATCGCGCCTTCGACCAGGCGGGCGGCCTCGGGCGAGGTGAGCTTCTCCTTGGTCTGGCCCTGGAATTGCGGTTCGCGGACGAAGAGCGAGAGCTTGGCGGCGAGAGCACCCGTGACGTCCTCGGCGGCGATCGCGGCGGCGCGCTTGTTGCCGCGATGCTCGGCCCAGGCGCGGATGCCCTTGAGCAGCGCGGCGCGGAGGCCGGCCTCGTGGGTGCCGCCCTGCGTGGTCGGGACGGTGTTGCAGAACGAGTGCAGCAAGCCGGCGGCGTCGGCGTCCGGACCGAGCCAGCAC
>CAXTUK010000418.1:0-2252 GCA_964247395.1 uncultured Acetobacteraceae bacterium | reverse complement strand
GGGGGCGGCATCGCCGACGAGATCTCCTTCGGCCACGCCGACGGCAGCGGCGAGGTCATCCGGCTCTAGACCGAACTTCCGAGACGCTTGAGGCGCAAGTGATTGATCCGCCTTTGAGAGGCGGTTTTTGGCTGAGCATTGCTGCCTACGTTGTGAGCGGGACGGCGAGTGCGTTGAGGGCTGCTTGCTGGAGTGCGGTCGGCGTGGTGAGCATGGCGAACGGGGGTGCGTCGCCGACGCGCACGATGTTGCGTGCGAGTGTGCCGAGGTCCTGAATGAGGGTTCGCAGGCTATGCACCGGATGGCCATCGTCGGTCTGGCGTGAGGCGGCCTTGCGACGCGCGGCGTCGGACACCTTGGCGGGAGCGACCGGAGACGTCCGTTCGGTGCCGTTTCGGTCATGGTCGTCGAACAGCAGCGGCGCCAGCGCCTGACGCATGTGCCAGATCAGGTGGTAGGCGAGCATGCACAGGAACACATGCGCCCTTACCCGGCCGGCGAGACGGTGATGGATCGGGCGGACTTCGAGGTCGACCGTCTTGATCGAGCGAAAGGCGCGCTCGACCTGGGCGAGGCTCTTGTAGGCGCGCACGGTGGCGTCGGTGTCGAGGTCCTCGGCGGGCACGCTGGTGCGCAGCACGTAGAAGCCGTCGAGGGCGGCCTCGCGCTCGATGGCCGCCGTGTCGCGTTTGAAGCTGAAGCCACAATCAGTGATGGTCAGCATGAAGTGCTTGGCCATCTTGCGCCGGCCGAGCACGGCGCCGACACGCAGGCCGATCTTGTCGCGTCCGGCGAGCGGATGGCTGGCCCGCTCGACGGCGACCTTGATGCGGGCCAGTTCGGCCTCGGTGGCGGCGAGCAGTTCGCCGCGCTTGCGGGCGCGCTCGTCGGCCAGCGCCGGGTTGCGGCAGACCACGAGACGCTCACCGGGATAATCGGGCGCGGTGATCTCGGCGATGTCGCGGGTGTCGAACAGCGACAACTGCAACGGACCATCGTCGGCGACGAGCGCCTGGATCGCCGGCGCACGCAGGGCGGTGATCCAGTCGAGGCCGGCGGGTATGAGATCGGCCTCGATGCGCGCCTGAGTGATCATGCCGCGATCGCCGACGAGCACCACGCGGTCGAGCCGGAAGCGCTGACGCAGCTTGGCGACCTGGGCGGCGACGCTGGCCGGATCGGCGGTGTTGCCCTCGAAGACTTCGACCGCGATCGGGCAGCCGTCGGCGGCGCAGAGCAGACCGAACACGATCTGCGGCTTGCCGGATTGACCGTCGCGGCTGTAGCCGTGCCGGGCGAGCTCGCAGCAGCGCCCTTCCAGGTAGGACGAGGTGAGATCGTAGAGCACCAGGCAGCCGTCCTGCAGATGCCGCCTGGCCAGCACCGCCTCGATCTTCGGCTGCGCCCGCCCGAGCAGGTCGAGGGCGGCGTAGAGTTCGTCCTCGTCGACCTCGCCGAGCTTGAGCACGGCGCCGAGCGAGTGTGCGGCGGTGGCTTCGCTGAGCTGGCGCGCGGTGGCGAGCTTGGCCGCGGGCTCGATGACGCGTGCGACGATCATCGCCAGGGCGAGTTTGGCGGCCCGCACCGGTCCGGGCAGCAGCCGGTCGAGACCGAGCTTGCGCGCCATACCGAGTACGGCGGCGACGTGACCGTGCGGCAGTGAGCGCTCGATGCGCAGGGTGTCGGCGCGAGCGCCGACGCCGATCTCGCCCTTGAGCACGCGGCGCAGCGCCTCGACCTGGGCATCGGGCCAGTGGCTCAGATTGGCCAGGGTGCGGGATTTGACCTTGCCGCCCTCACGATAGCTCTCGCGCAGCAGCACCGCCGGCGGCGAGGAGCGATTGGGCACACGGGTGACATACATCGGAGGATGAAAGCACGACCGCAGAGCCCGTACAAGCCAATTCCAGGCTCTACATGCCTACTCGCTCCTGTCGAAAACCAGAAACGTGGTCATCTGCCTCGCACCACGCCAAATCAGCCTCGGAAGTTCGGGGTAGAGGGCGATGTCCGCGCGCGCGAGCAGCGACAAGGCGTTGTCGTCGGCGTGCAGGAAGGCGAGACCGCCGCTCGATGTCACGAACCGGGTCGAGTCGCCTAACCCATAAGGTGCTGCGGCAATGGCGGCGCGAATGGCCGCGACGCGCTCCAACACCTGCGTTCGCGGCGCCGGCAGGACGATGCAGAACTCCTCGCCGCCGTAGCGGCCGGCCGCGTCGGGAGGGTGGATTGCTCTAGCCAACCGGCCTACC
>CAXTUK010000417.1:0-2255 GCA_964247395.1 uncultured Acetobacteraceae bacterium | reverse complement strand
GGTGCCGTCCTGGCTGGCACGGGCCTCGAACTCGTTGGCGGCGGTGACGCCGTCGAGGCCGCCGGTCGGATCGAGCAGCACGCGCGAAGCGGTGCGGCCGTCACCCGGCCGGGCCGGACCGAGCAGGTCGGGGCCGATCAGCGGCGCGAGCAGGGAGGCGAACTCGCTCGCGGTGCCGCTCGGGGGGCCACCGACCAGGACCGTCGGGCTCGAACCGTCGGCGACGCCTCCGGCAATGTCCGAGCCGGGCACTGGCGCCTCGCCGAGCGGGGCGGCGGCCCGGGTCCGGCCGGTCGCCAACATTCCCGACAGGATCAGGCCGCAGGCGAGCCGGCGTGTCGGATCGGTCGCTATGGCCATGCGGCCAGGGGGGGCAGGCTCATGAGGATCGCTTCGATGTTGCCCCCGGTGCGCAGGCCGAACAGGGTGCCGCGATCGTGGAGCAGGTTGAACTCGACATAGCGGCCGCGCCGCTCGAGCTGGCGGGCACGCTCCGCCTCGCCGTACTCGGCCGTGACGCGCCTGCGCACGATCGCCGGGTAGGCGTCGAGGAAGGCGTTGCCGACATCGCGGACGAAGGCGAGATCCGCCTCCGGGTCGCCGGTGTCGTGATGGTCGAAGAAGATGCCGCCCAGGCCGCGCCGCTCGCCGCGATGAGGCAGGAAGAAGTAGCGGTCGCACCAGGCGGAGAACTGCTCGTAGTAGGCCGGATCGTGCGCGTCGCAGGCCTGGCGGAAGCCCGCATGGAACAGCGCGGCGTCCTCGGCCGCCTGCGGCGTGTCGGTCAGCATCGGCGTGATGTCGCCGCCGCCGCCGAACCAGCCGCTGGTCGTCAGCAGCAGGCGCGTGTTGAAGTGAGCCGTCGGCGCCCACGGATTGCGTGGATGGCCGACGAGGCTGATCCCGGAGGCCCAGAAACGCGGATCCTGCCCGGCGCCTCGGACCTGCCCGGCGAATTCGGACGGGAACGCGCCCCAGACGGTGGAGACGTTCACGCCGACCTTCTCGAAGACGGCGCCGTCGCGTAGCACGGAGATCACCCCGCCGCCGCCATCGCTGCCGTCGTCCGTCGGACGGAGCCACTCGCGGCGTTCGAAACGGGCCGATGATCCCGACCCGTTCTCCAGGCTCTCGAACGACGTGCAGAGCCTGTCGCGCAGCAATTCGAACCAGAGACGGGCCGGCTCGCGCACGGCCTGATGCGACGCCGGGCCGATCACGGCCGCCGATGGCCTTCGCCGAGAAGAACCGGCGCGTCGGGGCCCGGGAGCGTGACCAGGGCAGTCGAGGGCCGGGTCGTCCAGGCCAGCCGGCCAGGCGAAGCACAGCTCGGACAGAGTGCAGACCAGTCCTGGTGCTCGGTGCCGCAGTTCGCGCAGCGCCAGGTCGGGTCGGGCAGCGCCGAGGCGAGGGCGCGCAACGCTTCGGTGTGCGCGCTTCGCCGCTCGGGCTCGGAGAGCGAGGGATCGCGTTCGGCGATGTCGGCCACGAGCATCAGCACGCGACGCTGGTTGCCGCCGATCGAACGGGCGGCTTCGACATGACGGCGCGCTTCGCCGACCATGCCGGCCTGCAGCGACGTGCGGCCCATCAGCAGGTGCGCATCGAGCGTGCCGGTCTGCCTGGCGATGAAGCTGCTGGCGATCCGGACCCTCTGCAGCGGGTCGGTCTGCTCCGCGATCGCCGCCTCGGCGAGCGCCGGATGCGGTTCGAGACGCCAGGTGTCGCGCAGGACGGCGAGCGCGCGCGCCTCGTTCCATTCCTGCCGGAGGCACCTGGCGTAGGAGAGCGCCGCGGGGGCGAGGGACGGCGCGAGCTTGTGGGCCTGCTTGGCCAGCTTGATCGCCCTGCCGCGGTCGGGCTCGGCATCGGCGGCGGCGGTCGCGAATGCGGCGCGCTCGGCATCGTCGCGGGCGAGTGCGAGGGCCGCTCGCCAGTCGCCGGTGCGGCTGGCGAGCGACAATCGCTCGGCCTTCACCCAGACGGTGTCGGGACGGGCCTGCTCGGCCCGGTCGACGAGCTGCCTGGCGCGGTCATAGTCGCGGCCCTCGACGGACAGGCGGATCAAACCGCGCAGGCCGAGGAAGGCGGTGTCGGAGCGAGCGGCGAGTTCCTCGTAGCCGGACACCGCGTCCTCGGTGCGGCCGGCAACGCGGTCGGCTTCGGCGGCGATGAGCAGGGTCTGCGGCGTGGCGCCGAGCAGGCGGCGGGCACGGGTGGCCTCGCGCCGCGCGGCGCCCGGCGCGCCGGCGGGC
>CAXTUK010000416.1:0-2256 GCA_964247395.1 uncultured Acetobacteraceae bacterium | reverse complement strand
CTGCACGGGCCGCTGTCCGACCGCTTCGGCCGGCGGGCGCCGCTGCTCGCCGGCACCGCGCTCTACGTGCTGGCCTCCGCCGCCTGCGCGTTGGCCGCCGACATGACCGGGCTCATCGGGTTCCGCGTCCTCGCCGCTTTCGGCGGTGCGGCGGGACTAGTCATCCCGCGCGCCATCATCCGCGATGTGGTGACGAGCGGCGACGACGCCGCGAAGGTCACCGCCCGGCTGCAGCTCATCATGAGCGTGGTGCCGATGCTGGCGCCCAGCGTGGGCGGTCTGGTGGTGCAGGTCGCCGGCTGGCGGACCATCTTCTGGATCGCCGCGATCTACGGGCTGCTCTGTGTTCTCCTCGTCTGGCGCGTTCTTCCCGAGACATGCCCCCCTGGCGGCCGCCTCAAGGTGAGCGTGGTCTCTGCCGGCCTCCGCTATGCCGCCGTGCTGCGGGACTGGACGTTCGCCTCGCACGTATCCACGGGCAGCTTCGCGACGTTCGCCCTGTTCGCATTCCTCGGCGGGGCGCCTTCCGTGTTCCTGGGCCATTTCGGCATGAGCCCGCCGCGGTTCGGCGCCATGCTCGTCGTCAACGGGGCCGCCTACGCGATCGGCACCTGGCTGAACGTTCGTGCGATCGGACGTCTGGCGCGTGACCGGGTGCTGGGCCTGTCCGCCGTCGTCATCCTGGCGGCATCGGTTGCGATGCTGATCCTCGCCGATGGAGACATCCTGGGGGTCTGGGGTGTCGAGGCGCCGATGCTGCTGATCATGCTCGCACTCGGATGCCTGCTGCCGGATGCCGCGATCGGTGCGATCATGCCGCACGCGCGCGATGCCGGGACCGCGTCGGCGCTCTACGGCACCATCGTCTTCGCGGTGGGCGCCCTCGGCACGATCGGGGCCGGCCTGGTCGGCCATGCGAGCGCTGCGCCGATGGCGGCGCTGCTGGTCCTGGGCGCGGTGCTCTCGGTCGGCTCGAGCCTGCTGCGGCCGCGCGCCGGGCATCAGATCTCGTCACGCCCTGCGTGAACCGCCCATCGGGTAGGAACGCTGTTCGCCGAATCCGTGCGTGATGAACGCGTCGGCGGCCAGCCCGGCGTCCTGACGTGCCGCGGCGAGAGCCGTCGGCGGCGCCTCGAACGCCTCGTCGGTGAGCTGGAAGGTGCCGAAATGCATGCCGATCGAGCGCGCGGCGCCGAGGACGAGATGCGCCTGCACCGCCTCGGCGGGGCTCATGTGCACGGCCGCCATCAACCAGCGCGGCTCGTAGGCGCCGATCGGCAGGAGAGCCACGTCCGGGGCGCCGAGGCGTTCCCTGATGTCGCGCCAGTGCGGTCCGGCGCCCGAATCGCCCGCGAACAGGATCCGGCCGTCGGCTGATCCGATCATGAAGCCGCCCCAGAGTGCGCGGTTGCGGTCGAACGGCGTGCGGGCGGAGAAGTGGCGCGCGGGCGTGGCCGTGAGGCGCAGGCCGCACACGGTCGCCTCCTGCCACCAGTCGAGCTCGATGGCGTCGATGCCGATCCGTTCCAGATGCCAGCCGTTGCCGAGCATGGTGACCACGACCGGGACCGGAGGCCGGACGAGCGCGCGCAGGGCCGGGATGTCCATGTGGTCGTAGTGGTTGTGCGACAGCAGGATCACGTCCGGGTGCGGCAGTGCGTCGAGCGCGAGGCCGGGCGGCTGGACCCGGCGCGGGCCGGCCCAGGAGACCGGCGAGCAGCGCTCGCTGAAGATCGGGTCGGTCAGCACCGCGACGCCGCCGAGGCGAAGAAGAAAGGTCGCGTGATTGATGAAGGTGATCGAGGCCCGGCCGGCGGCTGCCTCGCACGACGGCGGCGGTGGCTTCGAAGTTGGGGAAAGCTCCGGCCAGGCAGGCCGACGACGCGCGAGACGCCAGCGCAGCAGCTCGAGCACCCCTGGCCACGCGGGCGGCGCCCCTTGATTATGGAACCGCTCGCCGTCGCAATGATCCGAGACAGGGAAGGCGGAACGGCGCGGGTCCGGTGATCGTGCCATCTCGGAAATTTTACCGGGTTGAACGCTTGCACACCCGCCGCCGGCGGCAAAAGATTTTGTTCATCATAGAAGAACAAGATTGTGGAGGCTCGGGATGCTCCTCAAGCATCACTACAAGGTATGGAACACGGACCTGAACCAGTTCGTGGCCAAGGCGGACATGCAGACCGCGGACATCATCCATGCGCGCGGCGGCGTGATCATCGACGAGCCTGGCCACCCGACGGAGCGGGCTACCGC
>CAXTUK010000415.1:0-2263 GCA_964247395.1 uncultured Acetobacteraceae bacterium | reverse complement strand
GGCCGAGGGCGGCGCCACCATCGCGGCGTCGCTCCTGCGCGCCGACCTCGTCGACCGGCTCGCCTGGTTCACCGCGCCCGCCATCATCGGCGCCGAAGGCCGCCCCGCCGTCGCGGAGCTCGAAACCAGCCACCTCTCCGCCGCCTTCCGCTTCGAACCGCTTCACACCGGGCGGACGGGCCACGACATGTTCACCGTCCTGGGCAGGAGCGCCTGAATGTTCACCGGCCTGGTCACCGGCATCGGCGAAGTCGTGGGCGTCGACCCCGTCGGCGCCCGCCACCCCCCCCGCCGCCCCCAACACGCGCCCTCCCGCGTCCACGCCGCCAGCCACCCCCCCCCCCCCCCCCCCCCCCCCCCCGCCCGCCTCACCATCCAGGCGCCGTCCGGCTTCCTCGCCGCCAGCGACCGCCCTGCCGCGGCGATCGGCGCCTCCATCGCCTGCTCCGGTTGCTGCCTCACCGCGATCGCCATCGACGGTGACCGTTTCACCGTCGACGTGTCCGCCGAGAGCCTCTCGCTGACCACCATCGGGCACTGGCGCCGGGCCACCCGCATCAATCTCGAACGCTCGCTGCGGCTTGGCGACGAACTCGGCGGTCATCTGGTGTCCGGTCACGTCGACGGGCTGGGCGCCCTGCGCCACGCGCGGCCGGACCAGGGCTCGCTCCGTCTCGCCTTCACCGCCCCGCCCGACCTCGCCCCGCTGATCGCGCGCAAGGGCTCGATCGCCGTCGACGGCGTCTCGCTGACCGCCAACGCGGTGTCGGCCGACGGCTTCGACGTCAACATCATCCCGCACACCGCCTCCCACACCACGCTCGGCCTGCTCGCCGCGGGCGATCCGGTGCATCTCGAGGTCGACATGCTCGCCCGCTACGTCGCCCGCCTCGTCGAGACGGGCTCGCGGCCTGCCGCCCTCACTGGACCGGCCGCGGTGAATTCGCCATGAACACCCCGATGAGCGATCTCGACGACCTCGCCCGCGCCGATCTCTCGAACTATCTCAGCAGCGCCGCCGAGCTGATCGAGGAGGCGCGCGCGGGACGCATGTTCATCCTCGTCGACGACGAGGACCGCGAGAACGAGGGCGATCTCGTCGTCCCCGCCCAGTTCGCGACCCCAGACGCGATCAACTTCATGGCCCGGCATTGCCGCGGCCTGATCTGCCTGGCCATCACCCGCAACCGCGTCGAGCAGCTGGGCCTGCCGCTGATGAGCCAGGCCAACGGCACCCGCCACCAGACCGCCTTCACCGTCTCGATCGAGGCCGCGGAAGGGGTGACGACCGGCATCTCCGCCCACGACCGCGCCCACACCATCGCGGTCGCCATCAATCCCGAGTCCCGCCGAGAGGACATCACCACCCCCGGCCACGTCTTTCCGCTGCTCGCCCGCGACGGCGGCACGCTGGTCCGCGCCGGCCACACCGAGGCCGCCGTCGACATCGCCCGTCTCGCCGGCCTCAGCCCCGCCGGCGTGATCTGCGAGATCATGAGCGACGACGGCACCATGGCCCGCCTGCCGCAGCTCGTCGCCTTCGCCCAGCACCACAATTTCAAGATCGGCACCATCGCCGACCTGATCGGCCACCGGCGCCGGACCGAGCATCTGGTCCGCCGCGTCGCCCACGACACCCTCGCGCGTCCACGCGGCAAGCTCTGGGACCTGTCGGTCTACGCCAACACCATCGACGGCTCCGAGCACGCCGTCATGACCCACGGCGTCGTCGCGACCACCGAGCCGGTGCTCGTCCGCATGCATGCGGTCGATCTGGTGACCGACATGATCGGCGCTTCGGACGGCTCCGTCCTGCCGCTCGCCATGCACGCCATCGAGCGCGAGGGAAGAGGGGCGGTGGTGATGATCCGCGATACCGGCCGGGACGCGCTGTCGAGGCGCGTCGGCAGCCTCGCGCTCGGCACCCGTCCCTTCGCCTTCCTGCGCGACTACGGCATCGGCGCCCAGATCCTCACCGACCTCGGCGTGTCGAACATGATCCTGCTCACCAGCCACAGGCGCACCATCGTCGGTCTCGACGGCTACGGCCTGCGCGTCGTCGAGCAGCGTCCTATCCCGGGAGTCGATGCGGCTTGATCCGCTGGCGATGAGCACCAGGGACGCTCCGCGCGCGGCGGCCGCTGCGATCGAGGGACCGCCGCCCTCGATCCTGGTCGTCCGCGCCCCCTACTACCGCGACATCGTCGACGCCCTGTCCGAGGGCGCCGCCCGCGCGTTGGCGTCGGCGGGCGCCGCGGCCCCC
>CAXTUK010000414.1:0-2266 GCA_964247395.1 uncultured Acetobacteraceae bacterium | reverse complement strand
ACACGGACGCCGTAAACCGGGCTCTGCAGGGTCGCGAGACCCGGCTCGCGCGCGATCATCCAGCCCCGAAAGCCCGGCTCGCCGTTCCGGCTGTCGGTGACCTGGAGGAAGCCGGCGTCGTTCTCGACGAGCCCGGGGGGATGGACGACGCACGCGAGCAGGGTCAAGCTCAGCGTCTCGAAAGTCACGGTCTGCCCGACCTTGAGCGCGATCAGGTGGCCTTGCGCCTTCTGCTTGTCGAGCACACGGATCTGGCCGCCGCCGGACTGCACCCAGACGTCGGGCGGCGGGAGATCGGGCGGTGCGACGGTCTCGGCCGCGTGCGCCGCGAGCGGCGTCAGCAACGCGAGAGCGGCCAGGATCGTCCTCATCGACGACGTGGATCGCGAAGGTGGTCGACAAGGTGGTGCAGGCGGTCGCGCATGACCTGCGGGTCGACGCCGATCAGAACCGCGTCCTCGAAGGCATCGCGCATCACCTGTGCGACCTCGGCCTGGTTCTCGTCGAGCACGCGAAGCTTCTCACGGCATCCTATCGGGGCGCCGTCCTGATCAGTCCATGTGCCCGGCGACGCGCGCATTGCGGCCGTCACTGGTCGAGGTCGCCGAGCGGCGCGGACCCGCTTTGGGTCTTCGACCCGCCGCGGTCGTTCTGCGCCTTGACGGCATCCATCAGGTTCTCGACCGAGCCGATGAACTTGCCGAGCAGGGTTTCGAGGCTGATCGAGCCCTGGGTCGCCGTGATCAGACCGCCGGGAGGCAGGACGTGCTCGTCGCCGCCTGGTGTGAGCGCCAGGTATTTGCCGCCGAGAAGTCCCTCGCTGAGGATGGCGGCGCTGCTGTCGATCGTCAGGCGGATGTCCGGGCGGACCCGGAAACGGACGGTGGCCAGAAAGGATTTCGGGTCGACCTGCTCGCCGACGACACGTCCGATGGTGACGCCGGCGATCCGGACGTCCGAACCGACGCCGAGGCCGTCGACATGCGAGAAGCTGGCGCGCAGGAGGTAGCCGTTAGTACTCTGCCCGGAAAAGGCGAATAGGAGCAGCAGGACGAGCGCAGCGAGAACCGCGAGACCCACGCCGACCTCGACCCGCGATCGCGTCTGCTCGCGGGAGGCCGCGGCCTGCACGCCCATCACTCGTCCGGGGACCATGCCTCGTAGTCGCCGGGCGCGCGGACGCGTTTACCGCCGCTGTAGTCGTGACCGGGCGGCCGGTAGCTGCCGCCGGTGCCGGTGAGGTTCGCCTCGAACGGTTTCTGCCACTGCTTGCGAACAGTCTCCGGCAGGGGCGAATCGCTGGTGTGATGCAGCCAGCCGAACCACTCGGCAGGGACGGCGGAGGCGTCGTCGACGCCGGCATAGATCACCCATCGCCGTTGGCGCCGCGCGTGCGCAACGCGCCTGCGATCCTCGTAGTAGGCGTTGCCGAAAGCGTCCTTGCCGACGAGGCGACCGCGGAGGGACGTGAAGATGCGCGTTCCGATGGTGGCCATCGAGGTCCTATAACCGGACGCAGCGTTTCGGTCCACCTGGGTCCACTCGCACAAGATACTGTGGGTAACCTCGGCTGTGGGCGCAAAATATGCTTTTCCCGACGGTGCCTGGGTCCTAATGTCTCGCGATGAGAACATCGCGGGCATGGCGTGGCGTACGACTTCGGACGGTCGAGACGGGCAGCGACCCCGATGCGCCGGGCCGCCGTGTGGCGATCCCCGCCGACTGGAGCGACGCGGCGGCGCGCGGGTTCGTGGGGTTGTGCTGCGAGGATGGCGTGTCCGCCTGGGAGCCGGTGCGCGTGCCGGACGCGGCCGAGCACTGGATCGGTCGGGTCGTCGGCTTGTCCGCTCGACCGGGCCTGGCGGGACGCGACGAACTCGGCGAGACGCTGCAGTGCCTCCTGCTGCTCCGTCAGGGCTGCCCGGACAGGGCCGTCTGGTGCGCGGAGGCCGACGGCGGGCGCGGTTTCGTGCTCAACCTGGCCGCCTTCGCCGATCCGGATACAGGGTTCGACGAGACATGCCTGGCGTCGGCGGCCGGGGCTGCCGCGCGGGTTGCGTCATCCGTCGGAGCAGGTGAGGTCCGGGTTGCGGATCTCGACGGCATGCTCGCGCGCCTCGGACTGGATTACGACAGCGAAGCCGGGCGCGGCACGGCGCGCGACGTGCTGCGGCCGTTGCGCGAACTCCTCCGCCGCCACTCGGTCCGGCTCGCGGCAGGGCCGGCCGGGCATGCCGAAGCAATGCTCGGAGTCGAGACCGCAGGG
>CAXTUK010000413.1:0-2271 GCA_964247395.1 uncultured Acetobacteraceae bacterium | reverse complement strand
ATGCGGTCCCGGGCGCCGCCGCCGGCGCGGCCGCGTGGCGTCTACCTCGTGGGCGAGGTCGGGCGCGGCAAGTCGATGCTGATGGACCTGTTCTTCGATGCGGCGCATGTCGGCGCGAAGCGACGCATCCACTTCCATCGCTTCATGCAGGACGCGCATGCGCGTCTGCACGCGTCCAGGCGCCAGCAGCCGGCGATCAACGATCCGATCCCGCCGCTGGCGGACGCGGTGGCGCGCGAGGCGATCCTGCTGTGTTTCGACGAGTTCCAGGTCAACGACATCGCCGACGCGATGATCCTGGGGCGGCTGTTCGAGGCGCTGTGCGCGCGCGGCGTCGTGGTGGGGGCGACGTCGAACACCCGCCCCGAGGCGCTGTTCCAGAACAGGCCGGGGGCGGACGCGTTCAAGCCGTTCATCGCGGTGCTGCAGCGGGAGCTCGACACGGTCGAGCTGGCGGCGGCGCGCGACTACCGGCGCCGGCGCGAGATCAGGGGCGCCACGTGGGTGGTGCCGGCTGACCGGCGGGGCGACCAGGCGCTGGACGACGCCTTCGACCTGCTGACCGAGGCGCAGCCGCCCCGCTCGGCCGCACTGACGGTGAATGGACGGCAGGTGGCGGTGCCGCTGGCGGCGGCGGGGGTGGCGCGGTTCGACTTCGACGCGCTCTGCGCGACGGCGCTGGGGGCAGGCGATTATCTCGCCATCGCGCGTCACTACCACACGGTGATCATCGATCATGTGCCCTGTCTCGGGCCGGAGAATTTCGACCTGGCGCGGCGCTTCATCGTGCTGATCGACGCGCTCTACGAGGCGCGGGTGAAGCTGGTGGCGTCGGCGGACGCGTCGCCGGACAGCCTCTACGAACGCGGCGAAGGGGCGCGCGCGTTCGAGCGGACCGCGTCACGGCTGGCGGAGATGCAGAGCCGCGAATACCAGGCCCTTCCGCACGCGCCGTGAAGGGATCACGCTGGATCGATGCAGACGCACGATGTCGACAACCAGCCGCCTCCCCTGCCCTCGGTCGACCTGTTCGCGAGCGATCCGGCGCTGGCCGGGCTGGTCGGGCATTTCGGCGGCGGATGGGCGGCCGACGAGCTCGGGCGGTCGGGGCGGCAGGCGGGCAGCGTCGAGGTCCAGGAATGGGCGCGGCTGGCCAACCGGCACGGGCCCGAGCTGCGCTCGTTCGACCGGTTCGGGCACCGGGTCGACGAGGTCGAGTTCCATCCGGCCTATCACGCGCTGATGCGGGCGGTGTTCGCGGCAGGCGTGCACTGCACCGGGTGGACGGCGCCCCGGGCCGGGCGGGTGGTGCAGTCGGCACTCGGGTATCTGTGGGGGCAGGCGGACGCGGGGGTGATCTGCCCGGCGGTGATGACCGGCGCGTCCGTGGTGATGCTCCGGCGATCGCCGGCGCTGCGCGACGCGCTGGAGCCGGGGGTGCTCTCGCGGGAGTACGATCCGCGGCCGATCGGCTGGCCGGGCAAGACCGGGCTGACGCTCGGGATGGCAATGACGGAGAAGCAGGGCGGGTCGGACCTGCGGGCCGTGTCGACGGTGGCCGTGCGGTCGGGCGACGGCCCGCTCGGGGCCGAGTATGCCCTGACCGGCCACAAATGGTTCTGCTCGGCGCCGATGTCGGACGGGTTCCTGACGCTGGCGCGGACCCGCGAAAGCCCTGGCGCGGGGGTGACCTGCTTCCTGGTGCTGCGGTCGCTGCCGGACGGGACGCGCAACCGGTTCCTGATCCAGCGGCTCAAGGACAAGATGGGCAACCGCTCGAATGCGTCGTCGGAGATCGAGTACGACGGGACGCGCGCGCTGCTGGTGGGCGAGGAGGGGCGCGGCATCGCGTCGCTGATCGCCATGGCGCACCTGACGCGGCTCGACACGGCGGTGGGGTCGGCTGCATGCGTGCGTCGGGCGCTGGTCGAGGTGCTGCACCATGCGCGGCATCGGCGGGCGTTCCAGCGGGCGCTGATCGACCAGCCGTTGATGGAAGCGGTGCTGGCGGACCTGGCGGTGGAGAGCGAGGCGCTGCTGGCCTTGTGCCTGCGGGCGGCGGCGGCGCTGGACGATCCGGGGCAGATGCTGCTGGCGCGGTTCCTGGTGCCGCTCGCGAAGTTCTGGGTCTGCAAGCGGGCGCCGGCGCTGGTGGCCGAGATGATGGAGTGCCTGGGCGGCAACGGCTACGTCGAGGAGGGGGTGATGGCGCGGCTGTTCCGCGAGTCGCCGCTCAACGGGATCTGGGAGGGGCCGGGCAACCTGATGTGC
>CAXTUK010000412.1:0-2275 GCA_964247395.1 uncultured Acetobacteraceae bacterium | reverse complement strand
CGCCCTGCCGCCCGCGACGCTCGCCGCCTTCGGCGCCCACGCGCGCGCCGCCGTGATCGAGCGCTTCAGCACGCAGCGCATGCAGCAGGCGACGCTCGCCGTCTACCGGGAGGTGCTGGGCCTCCTTGATCCACGCCCCGCGGGCGAGCATGTTGCCTGGTCAGACGAGGCGTGGGGTGGCTCCTCGCCGATCTGAAACCGCAACGTCCAGAGGAGACGACGATCGCCAGACCGCCCATGCAGGCAGCACCGACCCGCGACGGACCGCGCGTCAACGACGAAATCCGTGTTCCCCAGGTCCGCCTGATCGACGAGGCGGGCGAGATGCAGGGCGTGATGAGCGCGCGCGACGCGCTGCTCCGCGCCTTCTCGGTCGGCCTGGATCTGCTCGAGATCAGCCCGAACGCAGAGCCGCCGGTCGTCAAGATTCTCGATTACGGCAAGTTCAAGTATGAACAACAAAAGAAGAAGAACGAGGCTCGCAAGAAGCAGAAAGTCATCGAGATCAAGGAAGTCAAGGTCAGGCCGAACATCGACGAGAACGACTATCAGGTCAAGCTGCGCGCCATGCGTTCGTTCATCGAGGAGGGCGACAAGGTCAAGGTGACGCTCCGCTTCCGCGGCCGCGAGATGGCCCACCAGGATCTCGGCGTGAAGGTCCTCGAGCGCATCCGCACCGACATGGACGAGCGCACCAAGGTCGAGCAGATGCCGCGCATGGAGAACCGCCAGATGATCATGGTCCTTTCGCCGCGCTGATGCGCCTGGTTCGTCCCGCCATTCTCGCCTGACCGCTCCAGGCACCCGCGTGCCCACGGGTAATTGGCGTCTCGAATAGCGGACTCCCGAGTATCGGAGGCCTGATGCCGCTGACGCAGGAGCAAGAGGATCTCGAGCACGAATGGAATGTGATACTGATGAAAGCCGATACGGAACTGAAGACGGTGCAGCCCCATTGGGAGCCATGGAAGGTGATGATCAGCGGCATGACCGCGGCCGCCGCGTTCGGCGGTCTGGTCGGCTACCTGCTAGGGCTCCACCATTGAACCGAAGCCACGAGTGAACCGAAGCCACGAGCGTCAGTGCGAGGCGTAGGCATCGCTGGCGCAGCCGCTCAAGGGAGGCTCCGGCCGTTAAACCATCGTGACAATGTCCGGAGGTTCCGCAGCCGGCGGTGCTACACCGGAGCTGCACTGCCCTCATGCACTCCTGTCGAACCCGGCCTTCAGCGCCGCCTGTGCCGCCGCCAGCCTCGCCACCGGCACCCGGTAGGGCGAGCATGACACGTAATCGAGCCCGAGACTCTCGCAGAACGCGATCGAGGCCGGATCACCGCCATGCTCGCCGCAGATGCCCAGCTTGAGCGGCGGCTTCACGCGCCGCCCCTTCTCGGACGCCATCCGGACCATCTCGCCGACGCCCTCCTGGTCGATCGTCACGAACGGATCCCTGGGCAATACGCCGGCCTCCACGTAGTGCGGCAGGAACTTGCCGGCATCGTCGCGGGAGAAGCCGAACACCGTCTGCGTCAGGTCGTTGGTGCCGAACGAGAAGAAGTCCGCCGCGACCGCGATCCTGTCCGCCAGCAGCGCCGCGCGCGGCAGTTCGATCATCGTGCCGACCTTGTAGTCGAGATCCGACCCGGCCAGCACCTCGGCCGCCACCCGGTCGATCAGCGTGCGGGCGAGCTCGAGTTCGCGCGCTGCGCCGACAAGCGGGATCATGATCTCCGGCACCACCCTGGCACCAGTCTCGGCCGCGATCGCCAGCGCGCCCTCGAAGATCGCGCGCGCCTGCATCTCGTAGATTTCGGGATAGGTGATCCCGAGCCTGCAGCCCCGATGTCCGAGCATCGGGTTGGTCTCGGTCAGCTCCAGGCCGCGTCGCCTGATCGTCTCGACATCCACGCCGAGACCTTGGGCGACATCGGCGATCTCCGCCTCGCTGCGCGGCAGGAACTCGTGCAGCGGCGGGTCGAGCAGCCGGATCGTCACCGGCAGGCCCGCCATGATTCGGAACAGGTCGACGAAGTCCTGCCGCTGGAACGGCAGCAGCAAGGCCAGCGCGGCCCGCCGACCCGCCTCGTCGTGCGACATGATCATCTGCCGCATCGCCCCGATCCGGGCGGGGTCGAAGAACATGTGCTCCGTCCGGCAGAGCCCGATCCCTTCCGCCCCGAAGCGGCGGGCCGCCGCGGCGTCGAGCGGCGTCTCGGCGTTGGCCCGCACCCCCATCCGCCTGATGTCGTCCGCCCATCCCATCAGCGTCGCGAACT
>CAXTUK010000411.1:0-2301 GCA_964247395.1 uncultured Acetobacteraceae bacterium | reverse complement strand
GGCAACCTCGTCACCCGCTGCCATACTGTGGGTCTTCTGACGAAGGGTTCTACAATCCAGTGCGCCTGCACTCCGCCCTGGGCTACCAATCGCCGATCGACTACGAGGAGCAACAGACCCAAGCACTCGAAGCGGCCGCGTCATCAGCCAAGCTCCTCAACCGTCCACGAAAGCGGGCGAATCCCAGTCGGGGCCTGTTCCGCCGTTCATGTTACGCGAGGCCCAGAAACACGGCCAGCGCGCGGTTGACCTCCACCATGGTCGCATCGTCGAGGCGGCCGATAACGGACCCAAGCTTGTCCCGCGAGGGCGTTTGCGGCTTGTCGACCATGATCTGCGAGGGCTTCGCGAGGCCATTTCGCTTGTCGGGTTTCAGCGGCACCCGCAGCAGCGGCGCGTCTACCAGGGTTCCGGTGACGGGCAGGACCGTCACGGAGCTTAACGCGGCGAAATTGTCCGCTTGCACCACAAGGGCGGGCCGGGGCTTGCCTTGGTCCCCCTGCAGGGCGACCGTCACCAAATCGCCTCGCCTCACGCGGTCCAGCCGGTCTTGTCGGATGCCTCGGACCAGGCTTCGTCGTCGGTATCGATCTCAGGCGTCGCGGCTTCTCGGATTACCCTTGCTTGTCGCGCGCACTCCTCCGCAAATCCGGCTGCCCGCGTGTCGGGCACCCAAATCTGCACCGGGCGGAGGCCAGCCGCGCGAAGCTTCTCGCGCCGTCGTTGAACCCTTCTTGTCCCTGCTCGTGTGCCAACCATGCGTTACATGTAGCGCCTTTCAACGCCCGTGCCTAGCAGGGCGGCCGCTACGAGCCGGACGCGCGTCACTTTCAACCATCAGCTTACTAACGGCTCGCTAGTGCTGCCTCTCTCCAGATTTCCATAGTCATTGCAATAGGTTGCCGCTTGCCGGCATGCGACTGAAAATCGCAGTGTCGATGGTTCGATTCCGCCCCTGGGCACCAATCCAGTGCTTCCGCTCCGCCGGGCGTCTCCGCCGCCGCGTTTTTACGATGCCCGGTTCCCGACGAGGTCGATCGCGAGCAGATACCTGGTCGCGGCGATGAACAGGCGCGTCATGTCCGGGCCGCCGAACGCGCAATTCGAACAGACGACCGAGGTCGGGATGTAGCCGAGCGGCGTACGGTCCGGCGCGATGACGTGTATGCCGTCACCGGCCGTGGTCCATACCCATCCCCGTGCGTCGACGGCAAAGCCGTCGGGATAGCCGTGGTCGGTGTGACAGAAGAAGCGCCGGTTGGACAGGCTGCCGTCGCTCGCCACGTCGAAGGCCTGGATCTCGTGCGTGCGGCCGGTCTCGGGGCCTGGGATCTCGTCGAGCGAGAGCGCGGTGTCGGACACGTACAGCGTCCTGCCGTCGGGCGAGAAGAACAACCCGTTCGGCTGCTCGAAATCGGCCATCCGACGCAGGTTGTGCGTCTGCGGGTCGAACCGGTAGACGCTGCGATGATCGAGTTCCGGCTCCTCGAGGCTGCCCTGGTTGGGCATCAGCAGCCCGAAGGTCGGGTCGGTGAACCAGATCGCGCCATCCATCGCGACGGTGATGTCGTTGGGCGAGTTCAGCCGCCTGCCATCGAAATGCGTCACGATCGGCTCGAGCTCGCCACTGCTGCCGGAACGACTGATGCAGCGGCGCCCATGCTCGCAATGCACGAGCCGGCCTTCGGCATCGAGCGCGTTGCCGTTCATGAAATAGGTCCCGTCGATCGCGACCATCACCAGCCCGTCCTGATGCCATCGCAGCAATCGGCGGTTCGGCACATCGGACCAGTACAGGACCCCTTCCGCCGGCACCCAGATCGGACCCTCGCCGTGCAGCGTCCCCTCATGAAGCCGAAGCAGCGGGGCGTCGGGAGACAGCACCGCGGCCAGACGCGGATCGTCGATCTGCACTCCCTGGAAATCAGCGACCGGCTCGGGTGGACCCGCCCGGCGCAGCGTGCGTCCAGGCAGCAGGGACATGTCTTCAGTCATGCGCGGTGCTCCCCATGGCGAGTGTCGACACAAGATAGAAGCTGACGATGCCTCGAAGCGATTGATCGCTCATCGAATGATGCCCCTGGGTTCTCAGCGAGGCAGCGCGACGGCTGCGTAGGGATGGGAGGACGATAACGGGTGATTGACGAACGTCGCCAGGGAATGCCCGTCGAGTCCGACCACGATCAATAGGAACCCCGAAGCAAGCGACAGGTTCTTGAGGAAGTCCCAGAACAATTCGCGACCCTGGCTCTGGCCGGGCTTCCAGAAATCGCCCGGCTGCCAGAACCGCTTGAACAGCAC
>CAXTUK010000410.1:1588-2313 GCA_964247395.1 uncultured Acetobacteraceae bacterium | reverse complement strand
GTCCAGACACTGCAGAAATATCTCGGCGCCGTGCTGCTCGTCATATTCTCCATCGTGGGTGTCGCGGCCCTGGTGGGCGCGCCCCACCTTTCGATCGAGGGCGCCAAGCCGACACTGCCGAACTTCATCGTCGCGACCGCCGTCCTCGCGAGCTTCAATCTCTCCTGGGCGTCCTACTCGTCGGACTACACCCGCTATCTGCCGGCGAGCACCTCCCCCGGCGCCATCATCCTCCGCGCGCTCGCCGCCCTGCTCCTCTCTGCCATCCCCTTCCAGGTGCTCGGCCTGATCACCGCCGGCAGCATCGGCGAAGCCTCGCCCACCGCCGTCATCGCCAACCTCGAGCACGCCGCCGGCGGCCTGGCGCCGGTGGCGCTCGCGGCCATCGCGCTGTCTTCGATCACCGGCAACTCGGTCAACGACAACACCGCCGCCTACAGCCTGATCTCCGCCGGCATCCGCATCCCGCGCGTGCTCGCCGCCATCGTCACCGCCTGCCTGGGCTACGTGCTCGCGGTCGCCGGCGCCGGCCACTACGCCGATCTCTACTCGAGCTACCTCGTGCTCACGCTCTACTGGATCGCGCCCTGGACCGGCATCGTGCTCGCCGACTGGTGGATGCGCCCCGGCCGCGACCGCGAGGCGCCCCGCGCCTGGATGCCCGAGGCGACGCTGTTCATCGTCGTCTCGGCGCTCACCGTCGTCCTGTTCAGCTCGACCGATCA
>CAXTUK010000410.1:0-1578 GCA_964247395.1 uncultured Acetobacteraceae bacterium | reverse complement strand
CTCTACACCGGCTTCGTCGCCCGCGCACTCGGCGGCACCGACATCGGCTACTATGTCGGGTTCGCGCTGGCGTTCTGTGGAACCGTTGTTCTCGCCAGGAAGCAGCGTGACGCCCCCCGGCACCCCGCTGGGGCCGTCACGCGATAGGCCGATGACCTGTATCATATGATCGCGGCCGCCGCGTTGACCGTCAGGGCGATGATCACCGTGTTGAACAGGAATCCCAGGAACCCCTGCACCGCCGCCAGCCGCCTCATCTGGCGGTCCGAGATCTGCACGTCCGAAACCTGGAACGTCATGCCGAGCACGATCGAGAAATAGAGGAAGTCCCAGTAATCGGGCGCCTCCTCGCCCGGGAACAGCAGGCCGCCGCGCAGTGTCCCGTCGCGCCTGGTCTCGTAGAACTCGTGCGCGTAGCGCGACGCGAACACCGCCTGCGTGACCAGCCAAGACAGCACCAGCGTCGCGGCCACGAGCGCCACGTGCTGTTTCGCCACCGGCGGCGGCAGATGGCTGGTGTCCCCGAGCGCACCCACGATCGCCACGAAGCTGAACCCGACCGCCGCGATCATCACCCAGAACACCGTCCACTCGCCCTCCTGCTGCGCCTCCGCCTTGCGCGGCATGTCGGCGGGGGTCGTGGCGTGGAATGCCCAGGCCATCGCCACCAGGAACGCCGTCGCACCCAGGTCCCACGCGCAGACGGCGCGCAGGTTCGGCGCCACCATGATCCGGAGCAGCGGATAGCTCGCCAGCCCGACCGCCAGGCCGAGGAAGCTGCGCGGATGGCCCAGCAGGAAACCGCGCGAGAGCATCGTCATCGATCGAACTGCTCCAGCGAGAGGCGCATGCCGCCGAGACGGGCGAACAGGTCCTCGCGACACGTCATGACCAGGATCTGGGTGCGGGAAGCCGCGGCAGAGAGGAGATCGAACATCTGTTCGATCCGGGTCTCGTCGGAAAAGGCGAGCGCATCGTCGAGAATGACCATCGCGGGCTTGTCGCGATCGACCAGCATGTCCGCGTAGGCGAGGCGCGCGAGGACCGCGATCTGTTCGCGAGTCCCATCGGACAGGATCTCGAACGGTTCGGACCGGCCGGCCCCGCGCGAGACGGAACGGACCCTGAAATCATCATCGCACTCCACCACCGCGCCGGGCAGCAGAGCCGCGAGCTTGGGCGCGATTCGCCGCGTCAGGGGAAGCATGGTCGCCGCGCGCGCGTCGCTGACGGTGGCACGAAGCGTCTCGGCGAGCCGCGACAGGGCCTCGACCTCGCGGTCGAGCGCCGCCGACCGTAGCTCGAGACCTTCCCGTTCCCGCTCCGCGGCCGCAAGCGCCTCGTCGATGCCCGCGCCCCCTTCGGCGTCTATCCTGGCACGCAAGGAGGCGATCGCTTCGCCCAGGCCCCTGCCGAGCGCCTCGCGATTGGCGATCGCCTCCTCGAGCCGGGCGATACGATGCTTGAGCGATTCGCTGCCGGGCGCATCGCCTCGCGCCTGCAACGTCGCGAGCCGCTCCGCCGCCGCTCGTTCGTCGGCGGCCGCCTGTTCGGCGAACGCTTCGAGCAGCGTTCGCC
>CAXTUK010000409.1:0-2335 GCA_964247395.1 uncultured Acetobacteraceae bacterium | reverse complement strand
CGCCGGCGCCCGCCGCCCGGCGTCCGCCGGCGACGTCGTCTCTGGTGACGCCCGACCCCTATCTCGCCTGGGCCAGGATCGCCTCCCTGTTCCACCCGGCGCCACCGGCTTCTCCCGGGTGTCACCCGTCGGCCGTCACCGACGGCGCCACCATCGATCCGACCGCCGAGATCGCCGCCCGCGCCTTCGTCGGACCCGGCGCCGCCGTGGGGCCGCGCACCCGGATCGGCGAAGGCGCCGTCATCGGCCCCGGCGTCGTCATCGGCGCCGACTGCCGGATCGGGCCGCTCGCCAGCGTCACCCACGCGCTGCTCGGCGATCGCGTCACGCTGCTCGCCGGCGCCCGGATCGGCCAGGACGGGTTCGGCTTCGCCGTCACCCAAGAAGGATTCGTCACCGTCCCCCAGCTCGGGCGCGTGATCCTGGAGGACGACGTCGAGATCGGCGCCAACAGCACCGTCGATCGCGGATCGACCGCCGACACCGTCATCGGCGCCGGCTCGCGTCTCGACAACCTGGTGCAGATCGGCCACAACGTCCGGCTAGGACGGTGCTGCGTGGTCGTTGCCCAGGCGGGCATCTCCGGTTCCACGACGCTCGAGGATTTCGTGACCGTTGCGGCGCAAGCGGGTTTGACCGGCCATCTGCGGATCGGGGCCAGGGCGCGGATCGGCGCCCAGGCCGGCGTCATGTCGGATGTCGAGCAGGCCGCGGATGTCGTGGGCTCGCCGGCGATGGGCGTGCGGGAGTTCTTCCGCAACGTGGCCACGCTGCGCCGGCTGTCACGGCGCAGCTGACGCTCTCGCGCGGAATGGCATCGTGACGCACATCTCTGGCGACAGCAGACCCGAGGAGGCCAGCAGCGTCGGCGGCGCCCGCCTGATCGACGTCGTCGATATCGACGGCATCATGCGCGCCATCCCGCATCGCTATCCGATGCTGATGATCGACCGCATGGAGGACGTGCAGCTCGACCAGTCGGCGATCGGCATCAAGAACGTCACCATCGGCGAGCCCTTCTTCCAGGGCCATTTCCCGCAACGTCCGGTGATGCCGGGCGTGCTGATCATCGAGGCGATGGCGCAGACCGCCGCGGCGCTCGTCGTGCTCACGCTCGGCGGGGCCGCCGAGGGCAAGCTCGTCTATTTCATGACCATCGAGACCGCCAAGTTCCGCCGGCCGGTCGGTCCGGGCGACCAGCTGCGCATCCATGTCGACAAGGAGCGCCATCGCGGCAATGTCTGGAAATTCCGCGGAGTCGCGCGCGTCGCCGGCACCGACGTCGCCGAGGCGAGCTTCTCGGCGATGATCATGGGCAATTGAGACCCGCCGACTGTCGTTACGCACCGAAACACGGTGTCATTTGGGCCGATCGGACCCTGCGATTAGCCTTTCCGCCGACCGCCGGCGGCCAGCCTTGGGGAAATGCGCGTGCAGATCCAGAAAGTGTCGGAGAACCGCCCCGCGGTTCATCCGACCGCGATCGTCCAACCCGGCGCTCGGCTCGAGTCGGGGGTGGTCGTGGGCCCGTTCTGTCTCGTCGGTCCGGGCGTCCGCCTCGGCGCCGGCACGCGACTGATGTCGCACGTCGTCGTCGACGGCGAGACGAGCATCGGTCCGGACTGCACGCTCTATCCCTTCGTGACCGTCGGCCTGCCTTCGCAGGACCTGAAATACCGGGGCGAGCCGACCCGCACCGAGATCGGCGCCAGGACCGTGCTGCGCGAGCACGTCACGGTTCACCGCGGCACCGTCACCGGCAACTCGCTGACCCGGGTCGGCCGCGATTGCCTGATCATGGCCGTCACCCACATCGCGCACGATTGCGACATCGGCGACGGCGTCATCATGGCCAACAACGTCGTCATGGGCGGTCATGTGACGATCGCGTCCGGCGCCCGGATCATGGGATCGGCCGCCTTGCACCAGTTCGTCCGCATCGGCGCCGGCGCGGTGGTCGGCGGGGTGGCCGGCGTCGAACGCGACGTGATCCCCTACGGCAGCGTGCTCGGCAACCGCGCCCGGCTGGTCGGCCTGAACTGGATCGGCCTGCGACGCAGCGGCGCGCCGCCCGAGGAACTCCAGCGCCTGCGCCGCGCCTTTCGCGTCCTGTTTCCCCGCTCGGGCGAGCCCGCGCCGTTCAACGAGCGGCTGCAGGCGGTCCGCGTCGAATACGGCCGCGACCCGAAGGTGGCCGAGATCCTCGCCTTCATCGACGTCGGCGGCAAGCGGGGCCTGGTCCCGGCCGCCACCCGGATCGCCGAGGACGACGATCCCGACGCGTGAGCCGGGCGGCCCGGTCGGCATCCTCGCCGGCGGCGGCCCGCTCCCCGGA
>CAXTUK010000408.1:0-2349 GCA_964247395.1 uncultured Acetobacteraceae bacterium | reverse complement strand
CGACATTCCGCCTTTCATTGCGGACCGACGTCAATATATGACCGCGCATGCATGGTGATCTGCACTCGACCGATCGACTGAAGGCGGTTGCTGAGCGCCGGCAGGCGTTCGATCCGGCGATCGCGTTCGAGCGCCTGGCCGGGTCCGGGCTCGAGGGCGAGGGGCTGCTGGAGCTGGCGCTCGGCGAAGGGGCATCCGGCCGCACGGCGGTGGTTTCCTCGTTCGGCGCGGAGTCGGCGGTCCTGCTGGCGTGCGTCGCCGCGATCGATCCCGGCGTTCCGGTGCTGTTCCTGCAGACCGACCGGCATTTCCCGGAGACGCTGGCCTATCGCGACCGGCTGGCCGGCCGCCTGGGATTGCGCGACGTGCGTGACGTGACGCCCGATCCGGCCGAGGCGGCGAAGCGCGATCCGACGGGCGAGCTCTGGTGGTTCGATCCGGACGGGTGCTGCGACCTGCGCAAGGTGCGGCCGCTGGCGCGAGCGCTCGACGGCTTCGACAGCTGGATCACCGGTCGCAAGCGGCACCAGTCGGACACGCGGCGGAACCTTCCGGCGGTGGAGGTCGAGTCCGGGCGGGTCAAGCTGAACCCCCTGGTCGGCTGGAGCGGATCGCGGCTGTCCGCTGCGATCGACGCGTGGGGGTTGCCGTCGCATCCGCTGGTGGCGCAAGGGTATCGCTCGATCGGCTGCGCCAATTGCACCCGCGCGGTCGGCGAGGACGAGGGCGAGCGCGACGGGCGCTGGTCCGGTTTTCGCAAGACGGAATGCGGCATCCACCGGACCTGACCGGGACCTCAGATCGAACGGAACAGGGCCGAATGGACAAGCTCGACGAACTCGAGAGCCAGAGCGTTTTCATCCTTCGGGAGGCCTACCGGCGCCTGAAGCCGATCGGCATACTGTGGTCGCTCGGCAAGGACAGCAACGTGATGCTGTGGCTGGCCCGCAAGGCGTTCCTCGGCCGCGTGCCGTTTCCGGTGATGCATGTCGATACCGGCAAGAAATTTCGCGAGATGTACGAGTTCCGGGACGTCTATGCGAAGGAATGGGGCCTCGACCTGATCGTGCGCGAGTGTCCGCCGATCGAGGAGATCGATCCGACTCTGCCGCCGGCGGCGCGCTCGGCGGCCCGCAAGACCGCGGGTCTGGCGCGGCTGATCGAGGAGCGACAGCTCGCCGGGGTGATCGCGGGGATCAGGCGCGACGAGCAGGCGACGCGGGCGAAGGAGCGGGTGTTCAGCCCGCGCGGAGCGAGCAACCGGTGGGACACGCGCAACCAGCCGCCCGAATTCTGGGGACAGTTCGTGGTGCCGTTCGAGCAGGGCGCGCATGTGCGTGTGCATCCGCTGCTGGCATGGACCGAGCTCGACGTGTGGCGCTACATCGAACGTGAGGGGATTCCGGTGGTGGATCTCTATTTCGCTCGCGACGGGATGCGCTATCGGTCGCTCGGCGACCAGGACATCACGCTGCCGGCGCCGAGCCAGGCGGCCACGATCGCCGACGTGATCGCGGAACTGCGCGAGACGCGGACGGCGGAACGGTCGGGCCGGGCGATGGACAGCGAGACGGAGGACGCCTTCGAGCGGCTCCGCGTGGCGGGGTATCTGTGAATATCGATGTCCGGGCGCCGGTGCGGCCGGCGGTCGACGACAGCGTGCCGACGCCGATCGTCATCGTCGGGCATGTCGATCACGGCAAGTCGACCCTGATCGGCCGGCTGCTGCATGACAGCGGCAGCCTGCCCGAGGGGCGGCTGGAGGCGGCTCGCGCGTCGAGCCGCAAGCGAGGGATGGAGATCGAGTGGTCGTTCCTGCTCGACAGCCTGCAGGCCGAGCGCGACCAGGGTGTGACCATCGATGCGACCCGGCTGCCGTTCCAGGTGGATGGCCGGCCGTTCGTGATCATCGATGCGCCGGGGCATCGGCAGTTCCTGCGCAACATGGTGACCGGCGCGGCCGGCGCCGCTGCGGCGGTGCTGGTGATCGACGTGACCGAGGGGGCGAAGGACCAGACGCGCCGGCATGCGCTGCTGCTGCGCCTGATCGGGGTGCGGCACGTGATCGTGCTGATGAACAAGGCCGACCTGCTCGATTACGACGAGGCGCGGATCGAGGCGGCGGCGGGCGAGGTGAGGGACCTGCTCGGCTCGCTCGGACTGCCCGTCTCCGCGTTGATCCCGGCCTCGGCGCGGCATGGCGACAATGTCGCGACCCGGTCGGCCAGTCTCGGCTGGTATCGCGGTCCGACGCTGCTCGAGGCCCTGGCATCGGTGCCGCGGCTCGCCTCGCAGGCGGACCGGCCGCTGCGGCTGCCGGTGCAGGACGTCTATCGCGATGGCGACACG
>CAXTUK010000407.1:0-2359 GCA_964247395.1 uncultured Acetobacteraceae bacterium | reverse complement strand
GCTGTGGTGCCGGCTGGCCGAGCTGGGACAGTTCGGGATCCGGCACGACGAGACGTTGGCGGAATACCGGGCGCATCCGGGCTCGATGACGAGCGCGGTGACCGACACGGCGGAGAACCGGGCCGCGCTGATCGAATTCTTCGAGGAGCAACATCCCTGGCTTCGGCTGAGAAAAGACCGGCCGGTGGGACGCAAGTCTGTCCCGTCGTCTTGATCCAGAACCCTACTGGGCAGGCGCCGGTGTCAATGCCTTGATGATTTCCAGGGGCTCCCAGAAATTGCACTTGTGGTCACTGGTGAAGCTCGTGGTGTTCGTCGTCGCGTCCGGAACGAATTCGTGGAATCGGTCCGATGCGATGCTGTAGCTGGGCCAGCTGGTCACCCCGGGTCCGTTCGGGTTGCCGGATTTGGCGAAGTTCGTCCAGGCGGCGAGCATCTCGGTCGAGAGAGCCTGTTCCGGCGCTGTAAAGGTCGTCGCGGGTGCGCCGCCCGATCCGACCAGGTTCGGCCAGAGGAACGGAAGCTCGCTGGTATCGGGGGCGCCCAGCGACAGGAACGGGTCGGCCGGGAGAAGCAACCCGGACGCGTTCTCGTCGGCGAACTCGTAGGTGTAGGTCGGGACATTGCTGGACAGGAGCTGGTCGGTCACGCGTGAGATGCAGGCGAAGCCGACATCGGTGAACACGCTCGAAAATGCGACATCGGGACTGGGATACGCGGCGAGCGGATAAGTCCCCGCGACCAGCTGGGAGATCTGCTGACCGACGACGGTGGCGATGGCGGCATCGTAGTTCGAGGCGGCGAGCGGGCCGCCCGCAAAGTCGTACTGGAATGCCGTGAACAGCCTCGCGTCGTCATGGTTGGTCCCGATGATGACCGGGACGCGGTTGAGGACCCCAAACGCTAATGCGAAGAGCGGCTGGATCGGCAAGATCGCGGTTCCGACGTTCGGTTCGAAACGGAGGACGTTCGACGTCACGTAGGGCGACCCAGGTCCGGCCTCGCCGGCGAGCAGTTTCTGGAGGGGAAGCGCGCGCAGGCAGGATGCGTCGGTGGTGCTGGTGCAACCGACGGAGTTGGCGAAGGATTGGCCTTGCGAATCGGCGCCCGGCAAAGTGGGAAGCTGGACACCGTAGCCGCCGCTCTCGACGATGGCGCGTTCGAACATGCCGGTCGCGCCAGGCGATGCAAGCTGGTCGACGATGTCCTGACCGCCCGCTCCCTGGCCGAAGACGGTGACGTTGGACGGGTCGCCACCGAAGGACGCGATATTCTGACGCACCCACCGAAGGGCGGCCTGCTGGTCCATCAGGCCGTAGTCACCCGACGCCTGCAACGGGCTCTCCGCATCGAGGGCGGGATCGGCGAGGAAGCCGAGAAGGCCGAGACGATAGTTGATCGTGACCACGATCACGCCGTTCCGGACCAGGGCGGACCCGTCATAGGTGCTGCCCGTGCCGACCTCGTTGCCGCCGCCGTGCAACCAGAGCATGACGGGCAGGCGAGCGGCCCCGGACGGCGCGTAGACGTTCAGGAACAAGCAATCTTCGGAGACGTTGGCGGTCCCGCCGGATGGGGTCAGTCCGCTCGCCTGGACGGCTTGCGGACAGGCCGGAGGCGGGGTGTCGGCATCGAGGACGCCCGACCAGGAGGCGGGTCGCGGCGCTTTCCAGCGCAGCGCGCCGAGAGGCGGCGCGGCATACGGAATGCCGAGATACTCCTTGCCGTAGGCCGTGGAGATCCCTTGGACAGCGCCTCCTGTCGTCCGAACGGTCGGACCGGCGGCTTGGCCGCTTGGAACCGCGAGCACGAGGAAGACGCCGGCAAGCCAGAAGGATTTCGCCACGGCCTTACTCCAATCAGCAGACTTCACCGGATCTGAAATGAAGACCCAAGCATAGCTAAACTGAATGGGGATCGGCCAGGTGAAGTTTTGATGAAGCTTTGGCGGTCCAGGGGCGTCGTGCGCAGCACGCTTTCGCGTGACGCCCCTGGCGCGCGGGACAGAGAGCTTGCGATTCAATCTGCCCGAAGGCGAAATCGACCTGGAATCGGGGCTCTGCCCCGAACCCCGACAGGGGCTGGGCCCCTGGACCGCCAATACTTCATGTTTTGCGGGTCCGGGTCCGCTGGCCCCGTCACGCCGCCGGCGTGCTGAACGCACGACGGATCCAGGGCGGAGCCCTGGCCTTGCTTTCGATCGATTTACAGCCTCAGAGCCCCGATCTTCTAGTCTGGGACGCTTCGCAGTTCCTCGAGCCAAACGCGGGCGTTGCCGTCGGAGGGCGCGCGCCAGTCGCCGCGCGGCGAGAGGGAGCCGCCGGCGGAGACCTTGGGCCCGTTGGGCATCGCGGATCGC
>CAXTUK010000406.1:0-2361 GCA_964247395.1 uncultured Acetobacteraceae bacterium | reverse complement strand
GCGGTGGCCTCGGCCCTGGGGTGGGGCTGGGGGGCGGCGTGGACTGCCGGGGCCAGCTGCCCGGCGTGGGGCCGGGGCGAGCCGCGGCTCCAGGCGGTGACGACCGTACGTCGCGGGCGGCGCGCGTTGGCCCATTCGCGGGACTGGGCGGCGAGAAGGTCGAAGGCGTTGCGGGCGCCCTCGGTGGAGCGGAGTGCGCCGCCCGAGGCGAAGAGGGCGCCCGGTCTCGCGCCGGCATCGATGCCCTGCGCGCCGTCCGGCCTGGCGAACGGGCTGAAGATGGTGACCTCGAGACGACCGAGAACGGCGTCGATCGCATCGCGGTCGAGATAGAGCAGGCCTGGCGGGATCGGACGATAAGGGAGTTCGCCTTCGCGCGCGGGGAGCTTTCTCGCCTCGAAATGATCGGCGATCATGTCGAGGCGCCCTTCCAACACCTGGTCGCATTGGTGGTCGAGACTGACGGTCGGGTCTGGGAGATAGTCGAGCAGGGTCTCGAGCGTGTCGTGGAACAGCGGCATGAAATGCTCGAGGCCGGGATAGCGGCGGCCGTCGGAGACGGACTGGTAGATGCCGTCATCGGCGGCCCCCTGGCCGAACATCTCACGCCAGTTGGTGCGGAAGCGGCTGATCGACGGGCCGTCGAGCGCCAGTTCGGCAACGGGGTGGAGAACGAGGCGGGCGAGCTTGTCGGTGGAACGCTGGGTGGACGGATCGAAGCGGCGGATGTTCTCGATCTCCTCGCCGAACAGGTCGAGGCGGACGGGCTCGCCCTCGCCGGCGGGATAGATGTCGACGATGCCGCCGCGGACCGCGAACTCGCCCGGTTCGCGGACGGTCTCGGCACGGTTGTAGCCGCGGCCGACCAGGAATTCGGTGAGCAGTTCGGTGTCGAGCGCGCTGCCCTCCTCGACATCGAGGCTGGCGTTGCGGAAGGCGCTCCGCGGCGGAACGCGCTGGAGCATTGCGTTGGCGGTGGTGAGCACGATGCGGGGCGTGGTCGTGCTTTCGAGCAGCCTGGCGAGGGAAGCGGCGCGTTCGGCGACGATGGCGGCGTTCGGCGAGACGCGGTCGTAGGGCAGACAATCCCAGGCGGGAAAGCGAACGATCTCGATGCCGGGGTCGAAGAAGGCGATCGCTTCCGCGAGGCGGGCGAGACGGCTGTCGTCGCGGGCGACGTGCAGGATCGAGCCGGCGTGCTCGGCGCGGCGCCGAACAAGCAGGCGCGCGTCGTAGCCCTCCGGGGCGCCGTAGATGATGACTCGCCTGCTGGTAGCGGACCTGGGTTGGTCGATGGCGACGCTCAGGGTGTGCCTCTCGTGTGGGCGGCGTGGAGGATGGCGCGAAGCATGGCATTGTCCCTACCGGGCGGGACGGGCGTACGGCCGAGCATCCAGTCGACGAGATCGGCGTCGACGAGTTCGAGGATCGCTTCGAGCTCGTCTAGCTCACCGGTCGTCATGCCGGCGATCCGAGAGGCGACGTAGCCGCCGAGCAGGACGTCGGCCTCGTGCATGCCGCGGTGGGTCGCGCGGAAGGCGATCTTGCGACGGCGCGCGTCGAGCTCGTCGGGTTCGGTGTGCGCGGCTTTGGTCATGATCGCCGCCGTCATATAGCGTGCCGGCCGGGCGGCACCAGCCCAGACCACCACAGGCAGGGGCCCGGACGCAGAGGATGCCAGACGCAGAGGATGGACGAGCAGGCTCGCGTGGACGCTGCAGGATGCGAGGCGCTGCTGCGGCCGATCGCGTCCCTTCCAGGGATCTCGAAGCGGGAGGCGGGGCTGCTGCCCAGGCTCGTCGGTGGCGGGCGGGTGATCGATCTGCTGTTCCACCTGCCGGTGTCGCTGGTGGACCGGCGGGCGTCGCCGTGGCTCGCCGAGGCGATCCCGGGGACGATCGCGACGGTGGTGGTGGAGGTGATGCGGCACGCGAGGCCGGCGAGCGCGCGGCAGCCTTGGCGGGTGCTGGTGAGCGACGGCACGGGCGAGCTCGAGCTGACGCTGTTCAAGCCGGCGCGGCTCGGACAGCTTCCGATCGCGGCGCGGGTGGCGGTGTCGGGGCGGCTCGACGTCTATTCGGGCCGGCTGCGGATGACGCATCCGGATTTCGTGGTCGCGGCGACGGCGCGCGACGAGATCCCCGGCCTCGAACCGGTCTGGCCGCTGTGCGCCGGGCTCGGGGCGTCGTCGTTGCGGCGCGCCGTGACCGCCGCGTTGCGACTGGTGGCGGCTGCGCCGGAGTGGCTGTCGGCGGCGCTGTTGGAGCGGGAGCGTTGGCCGGGGTTCGCGGAGGCGATCAGGACGCTGCATGCGCCTGCCCGCGCACGGCGGCATCGTCTTCCGCCGGCGCCTGCAGCGTC
>CAXTUK010000405.1:0-2383 GCA_964247395.1 uncultured Acetobacteraceae bacterium | reverse complement strand
GGGGGGGGGGGGCCCCGGCCCGGGGGGGGCGGGCGCCGGCGGCCGTGGGCGGCGCCGCGGCCGCCTGGGCCAGCATCGTCGCGGACTCGGACGCGGATGCCGCCTGCTGGCCGAAGGCGCTGCCGGCGAACAACGTCGCGCCGGACAAGGCCGAGACGAGATGGGCCGCTCGCCCGCCATGGACCCGGATCGCTGCGCGGCTGGTTCTGACTCGCACGATGACGTTCACTCCGAATACGGACCTGGGGCGATCGGAGCCGTGCCGGCGGGCGATCGCGCCCAGAACGATGCAATAACGACGCCAGAGGTCAGCGCCCATCACGGGATCCAAGGGGCGACCGCCCCTTGGCAGGTGCGGGCAGAGCCCGCCTACTTGCCGGCGAACTGCCGATCGAGCGCCAGATTGAGTCGCAGGACGTTGACGCGCGGCTCGCCGAAGATGCCGAGCAGGCGCCCGGTGGTGTTGGCGGCGATGAGTGCGTTCACCTGGTCGGCCGGCACGTGGCGGGCGGCGACGACGCGCGCGGCCTGGCGGACGGCGTTCTCGGGGGAGATGTCCGGATCGAGGCCAGAGCCCGAGCTGGTGACCGCGTCGGCAGGGATGTCGGCGCCGCCGTAGATCGCGGCGTCGGCCTTGACCCGGTCGTGCAGCGAGGCGCTGGTCGGGCCGAGGTTGGAGGCGGCGGATTCGCTGGCGTCGTAAGGGGTGGGAACCGTCCTGCCCTTGGCGTCGGTGCCGGTGAGCGCCGAGACGCGCCCGTGGAAATAGATCGGCCTGGTGAAGTTCTGACCGATCAGCGCCGAGCCGACCGGCTTGCCGCCGGCCGCGATCATGCTGCCGTTGGCCTGGAACGGGAATGCGACCTGGCCGATGCCGACGAACAGCAGCGGGAAGGCGACGCCGAGGATGAGGGTGAAGCCGATCAGCAGCGTGAGGGTCGGGCGGAGGAAGGTGAGCATTGGCGTGGCCCCTAGACGAAGATGTGCAGAGCGGTGAGCACGAGGTCGATCGCCTTGATGCCGATGAACGGCGCGATCAAGCCGCCGACGCCGTAGATCAGCAGGTTGCGCCGCAGCAGGGCGGCGGCGCCGATGGCGCGGAAATCGACGCCGCGGAGCGCCAGCGGGACGAGGGCCACGATGATCAGCGCGTTGAAGATGACGGCCGACATGATGGCGCTCTCCGGAGTGGAGAGGTGCATGATGTTGAGCGCCTGCAGCTGCGGGTAGCTGGTCACGAAGATCGCCGGCAGGATGGCGAAGTATTTGGAGACGTCGTTGGCGATCGAGAACGTGGTCAGCGAGCCGCGGGTGATGAGCAGCTGCTTGCCGATCTGCACGACCTCGATGAGCTTGGTGGGATCGCTGTCGAGGTCGACCATGTTGCCGGCCTCGCGGGCGGCCTGGGTGCCGGTCTGCATGGCGACGCCGACGTCGGCCTGCGCGAGCGCGGGCGCGTCGTTGGTGCCGTCGCCGCACATCGCGACGAGGCGGCCCTCGGACTGGGCCTGGCGGATGTAGCTGAGCTTGTCCTGCGGGGTCGCCTCGGGGATGAAATCGTCGACGCCGGCTTCGGTGGCGATGGCGGCGGCGGTGACGCGGTTGTCGCCGGTCACCATGACGGTGCGGATGCCCATGGTGCGCAGCTCGGCGAAACGTTCGCGGATGCCTGGCTTGACGATGTCCTTGAGTTCGATGGCGCCGAGCAGGCGGCCGTCGGCGGCGACCGCGAGGGGCGTGGAGCCGGCGCGCGCGATGCGGTCGACGGCCTGGCTGAAGCTCGGCTGGGGGCCGACTTTGCCGGTCAGCGCGAGGACCTGGTCGACGGCGCCCTTGCGTACGACGCGGCCGTCATGGTCGATGCCGGACAGGCGCGTGCTGGCGCTGAACGGAACGATGGACGCGCCGGCGGGACGGTCGAGGGTGATGCCGTATCTCTCGCGCGCGAGCGCCAGGATCGAGCGGCCTTCGGGGGTCTCGTCGCCGAGCGAGGCGAGGGCGGCGGCCTGCGCGAGCTCGTGCTCGCCGACGCCGGGCACGGGGGTGAAGCCCGAGGCCATGCGGTTGCCGAAGGTGATGGTGCCGGTCTTGTCGAGCAGCAGCGCGTCGACGTCGCCGGCGGCCTCGACCGCGCGGCCGGAGGTGGCGACGACGTTGAAGCGGATCAGCCGATCCATGCCGGCGATGCCGATCGCGGATAGAAGACCGCCGATGGTGGTCGGGATCAGGGTGACGAACAGGGCGGCGAGTACCGGGATCGCGAGGACGGTGCTGGAATAGGAACCGAACAGCGGCAGCGTCACGACCGCCATCAGGAAGATCAGCGTCAGGCCGGCGAGCAGGATGTCGAGCGCGATCTCGTTCGGCGTCTTGCGCCGCTCGG
>CAXTUK010000404.1:0-2398 GCA_964247395.1 uncultured Acetobacteraceae bacterium | reverse complement strand
ATGCGCGCGCTCGCCGCGAGGCGCGATCCCGGGGGACAACACCACGGCGTCGAATCCCCGCGCGTCGGCAAGTGCCGTCACATCCAGCCCCTCCGCCGCGGCGGCCTCGCGCCCCGCCTCGCCGTCGTCCCAGCACCGCACGCGCGCACCCATCGCGACCAGCCGCCGCGCCGCCGGCAATCCGTTGCGCCCGAGTCCCACCACGGCGTAGCTGCGTCCCGCGAACAGCCGGTCCGGAAAATCCCGCTCGATCATCGGATCTTCAACGTCGCCAAGCCGATCAGGCCCAGGATCATCGAGATGATCCAGAACCGGATCACGATCGTCGCTTCCTCCCAGCCCTTCTTCTCGAAATGGTGGTGCAGCGGCGCCATCAGGAACACGCGCCTGCCGGTACGCTTGAACCAGAACACCTGGATGATCACCGACAGCGTCTCGACGACGAACAATCCGCCGACGATCGCCAGAACGATCTCGTGCTTGACTGCCACCGACACCGCGCCGAGCGCGCCGCCGAGTGCCAGGCTGCCGGTATCGCCCATGAACACCTGGGCCGGCGGCGCATTGAACCACAGGAAGCCCAGTCCCGAACCCACCAGGGCGGCGCAGAACACCGCCAGCTCGCCGGTTCCCGGCACCCCGTGCAGTTGCAGGTAGTCGGCGAACACCTTGTTGCCGACCAGGTAGGCGATGAGAGCGAACACCATCGACGCGATGATCGTCGGCACGATCGCGAGCCCGTCGAGCCCGTCGGTGAAGTTCACCGCATTCCCCGCGCCCGCGATCACCAGCATCGCGAACAGCGGATAGAGCAATCCCAGCGGCAGCAGCAGGTCCTTGGCGATCGGGAAGGCGACATCGCCCGCGATCGCCGACGGGCTGAGAAGCATCAGCCACGCGCCCGCGACCACGCCGGCGCCGAATTCCCACGCGAGGCGCACCCGTCCCGATACTCCCTCGGTGTTGCGCTTGGTCAGCTTGAGGAAATCGTCTGCGAACCCGATCGCGCCGAACGCCGCCGTGACCAGCAGCACCGCCCACACATAGCCGCTCGACAGGTCTGCCCACAGCACGGTCGAGACGAACAGGCTCGACAGGATCAGCACGCCGCCCATCGTCGGCGTGCCCTTCTTGGCCAGCAGGTGCCGTTCGGGACCGAGTGTTCGGATCGGCTGTCCCGCCGGCTGCAGCGACCGCAACCACCGGATCACCGCCGGACCCATGATGAAACTCGCCAGCAGCGACGTCAGGCAGGCAGCACCCGACCTGAATGTCAGATAGTGCAGCAGGTTGAACACCGCGACATGCCCGGCGTAGGGACGGCTCAGGTCGAACAGCATCAGCCCGCTCCGACCAGCGCATCGACCACCAGCCGCATTCGCGATCCGTTGCTGCCCTTGACCAGCACCGCGTCGCCCGGCCGGACCGCCGCCGCGACCTCGCCGGCCAGCGACGCGGAATCGGGCGCCCACCCACCGCGAACCCGCGCCGGCAGCGCGTCGAACAGCGCGCGCGACGAACGCCCGCAGCAGAACACCAGATCCGCCGCCCCCGCCGCCGGTCCCGCCAGCGCCCTGTGCTCCTCCTCCGCCCAGGCGCCGAGTTCGAGCATGTCGCCGAGCACCGCGATCCGTCTCGTGGCAGGCGTCAACGTCAACACCTCGAGTGCGGCGCGCACCGACGCGCCGGACGCGTTGTAGCTCTCGTCGAGCAGTGTCGCCCGCCCGTCCAGGATCGCGCGAGCGAGCCCGCGGCCCGCTCCCGTCCGGAATCCCGCGAGCCCCGAGGCGGCCGCCTCGACCTCGACCCCCAGCCCGACGCAGGCCGCCAGCGCTGCCACCGCGTTCGCCGCCATGTGACGCCCCGCCGCATGCAGGACGAACGAGACTGACCGGCCGTCGATCACCGCCGCCACGGCGGAACCCGCCTCGCCATGATCGACCGACAGCAACCGCGCTTCCACGGACGGACCGGTGCCGAAGCGCAGGACGCGCACTCCACCCGGAACCGCCGCGCGCAACATCGCGGCGAACGGCGCCTCGTCCGGCAGCACGGCGATCCCGCCAGGCGCCAGCGCCCCGAAGATCGTCGCCTTCTCTCGCGCGACCGCCTCGCGGTGCCGACCGCCGTCACCATCGCGACGTCCGGGCGCGCCAGCGTCGCCAGCGGCGCGATCTCCCCCGGGTGATTGGTCCCGATCTCGGCCACGCAGAACGCGGCGTCCCCCGGCAGGCGGGCCAGCGTCAGCGGCACGCCCCAATGATTGTTGTGCGACGCGTCCGCTGCGTGCACCGCGCCCGCTCCGGCGAGAGCCGAACGCAGCATCTCCTTGGTCGTGGTCTTGCCCACGCTGCCGGTGACCGCCACCACCCGGCCGCCGAACCGCGCGCGTCCTGCC
>CAXTUK010000403.1:0-2405 GCA_964247395.1 uncultured Acetobacteraceae bacterium | reverse complement strand
GGCGCCCCGCGCGGGGTGACGCGGTCGCCAGCGGCGTGGCCCTGGTGCCGGAGGACCGCCGGCACGAAGGTGTCGCCGGCCGTCTCACGCTCCGCGAGAATGCGACGCTGCCGAACCTGCGCGACTTCAGGCGTGGCCCACTGTTCGATCGCGCCGCGCAGGATCGCGCCGCCGATGCGCTGATCGAGCGTCTCTCGATCAAGGCCGATGGTCGCGAGCAGCCGACCTCGACGCTGAGCGGCGGCAACCAGCAGAAGGTCGTGCTGGCGAAATGGCTCGGGCGCGGCGCCCGCGTGTTCCTGTTCGACGAGCCGACGGTCGGCGTCGACATCGCGGCGAAGGTCGAGATCTACGCCCAGCTCTCGCGCATCGTCGCGAGCGGCGCCTGCGCGGTGGTGTTCTCGAGCGACCTCGAGGAGCTGCTCCGCCTGACCGACCGCGTGCTGGTGATGCATCGCGGCGCGATCGTGGCCGAGCATGTCTCGGCGCGGACCGACGCGGCGACGCTGCTGTCCGCGGCCACCGGCGCGTCCGCGGCAGGAGGGCCGCGCGCGCCGGCGCGATGATCGCGATCGCGATGCTGCTCGGCTTCTTCGCCGTGCGTGCGCCGGGCTTCGCCAGTCCCGGCAATCTCGCCAACATCGTGCAGCAATCGGCGGTGCTCGGCGTGCTCGGTTTCGGCATGACGATCGTCGTCATCGCCGGCGGCGGCGACGTCGTCCGCGGCGGGATCGATCTGTCGATCGCGGCGAACATGGGCCTGTGCACCGCCGTCTATGCGGTGGTCGCACGCGACCTGCATGGCGACACGGCGGCGCTCGCGGCGGCACTGCTGACCGGCCTGGGCGTCGGCGCGCTCAACGCGTTCGTGATCCTCGTCGTCGGCGTCGTGCCGCTGCTGGCGACGCTGGCGACGATGAGCATCTGCGGTGGCCTGGAGCTGGTGCTGACGCACAACACCGTCGTCAACGCCGACACCGGCCTGCTGTCTGCGCTGGCCGGCGAGGGACCGGCCGGCCTGTCGGGTCTCGCCTGGGTGCTGGTGACGAGCTTCGTGCTCCTGTCGGCCATCTTCGATCACTCGCCGGCCGGTCTGCGCCTGCGCACGGTGGGCGAGCGGCCGGACGTGGCGCGCGCCGCCGGTCTGCCGGTCGAGCGCTTCATCGCCACTTCCTACCTGGCGAGCGGCGCCTGCGCCGCCGTCGCCGCCGTGCTGTCGGCGGCACTCCTCGGCGGCTCCTCGCCCGGCTCGAACGACAGCCTGCTGCCGGCGGTGCTGGTGGCCCTGCTCGGCGCCGTGTTCTCCCGCCGGCTGATGCCGTCGCTGGCCGGCACCGCCGCATCGGTGCTCTTCGTGGGCGCGCTCGCCGACGCCTTCCAGCTGCTCGACCTGTCGAGCTACTGGGTCAGCGGCGTCGAAGGCGTGCTGATCGTGGCCGTCGTCGCGGTGACCACCCAGGCGCGCGGCGGATTGCCCGCATGAGCGTCACCCAGGCCCTCGTGGCGCGCGGCAATACCCGCCTCGAGGCGTCGCGGCTGCGTCGCGCCGGCCTGCCGGTCGCCATCGCGCTGCTGTTCACCGCCTTCGCCCTGATCGCTCCCGGCTTCCTGACGGTCGGCAATCTGCGCAGCCTGCTGGTCGATCATGTCGTGGTGCTCGGCTGCCTCGCCGGCGCGATGACGCTGGTGGTGATCGCGGGCGGCATCGACCTCTCGCTCGGGACCAGCGCCGACATGGCGAGCCTGGCGTTCGCGCAGGCGCTCCTCGCCGGCTGGGGCTTCCCCGCGTCGATCCTCTCCGCGCTGGCCGCTTCGCTCGTCGTCGGGCTGTTCAACGCGATCCTGATCGGCGCTCTCGGCATCGCGCCGTTCCTCGCCACGCTCGGCACGCTGTTCATCGGCCAGAGCGTGCAGCAGCTCGCGTCCGACGGCGGCCAGACGATCTACCTCATGAACGCCCACCTTCCGGCCGCGATCGGCTTCGTCAGCCTCGGGCGCATCGGCGGCATCCCGGTTCCGAACCAGAGCGAGGCGAGGCAGAGCGCCGCGAGCCAGATCGGAACCGAGCGCACCGCGTTCGGCCAGCGGATCACGGCCGCCGGCCTGCAGCGTTCCGTCGCACGCCTGTCCGGGCTGCCGGTCCGGCGCGACGGCGCGCTCGCCTACACCCTCGCCGCCGCGTGCTGCGCGATCACCGGCATGATCCTGACCGCGACGGTCAAGTCCTACTCGCCCGGCGCGGGCAGCGCCTTCACGCTGGACGCGATCGGGGCCGCCTTCATCGGCACCACGATGCACGAGGGCGGACGCGCCAACATCGTCGGCACCACGCTCGGCGTGGTCATGCTGAGCATCGTCGCCGACGGCCTGGTCCTGGTCGGCTGGCCGTTCGAATGGCGGCGCGG
>CAXTUK010000402.1:0-2426 GCA_964247395.1 uncultured Acetobacteraceae bacterium | reverse complement strand
ACCCCGTCCTCGTTCAGCCGCCCGCTGGTCTCCAGGCCGCGGCCGAGGCGCAGCGTCGCCTTCTCGTTGAAGATGGCGACCGCGCTGCGGCCGACGCTCTCGAAGACGACGAGACGGACCGAGTTCGAGCCGAGGTCGACGACGGCGGAGCGCCGTTTCTGCTGCGGCATTCAGTCCTCTAGGATGCGGTCGGGGCGCCTGGGCAGCGGACGGGCGATCGGGGCGACGGTGGGCGAATGCAGCGCCGAACCGCGGCCGGAAAGCGAAGGGTTGGTCATGAAATAATCATGCGCGGAGAACGGCTTGTCGCCCGACGGCAGGCGTCGCCAGACGGCATCGGGTCCGAGCTGCCAGGATTGCAGCGTGTCGCGCAAATTGTGGACCATGATCTGGTCGAGCACCTGGGCGTGGACGGTGGGGTTGCGGATCGGGACCATGGTCTCGACGCGCCAGTCCATGTTGCGGGCCATCCAGTCGGCGCTGGAGATGAAGACGCGCGCGTTGCGGCCGGGCACGCGATGGCCGTCGCCGAAGACGAAGATGCGCGAGTGCTCGAGGAAGCGGCCGACGATCGACTTGACCTGGATATGGTCCGACAGGCCGGCGACGCCGGGACGCAGGCAGCAGATGCCGCGGATGACGGCCTTGACCTTCACGCCGGCGCCGGAGGCGGCGTAGAGGCGGTCGATCAGCTCGTCGTCGACGAGGCTGTTCATCTTGAGCCAGATGTTGGCGGGACGGCCGGCGCGGGCGTGAGCGATCTCGGCGTCGATCAGCGCCTCGAGCGTCTCGCGGGTGTTGAGCGGGCTGAAGGCGAGCGCCGCCATGTGCTCGGGGCGGGCGTAGCCGGTCATGTAGTTGAAGATCTTGGCGGCGTCGCGGGTGAGGTCGGGGTCGGCGGTGAAGAAGCTGAGGTCGGTGTAGATCACGGAGGTCACCGTATCATAATTAAATATGCCGAAATGGGCGTAGGCGCGCACCGTGCCGCCCTCGCGGCGGGCGACGAGGCTGATCTTGGCGTGGGTCTTCAGTTCGGCGAAGCCGAAGACGACCTGCACGCCGGCGGCTTCCAGCGCGCGGGCCAGGCGGATGTTGGCCTCCTCGTCGAAGCGGGCGCGCAGCTCGACGGTCGCGGTGACCGACTTGCCCAGCTCGGCGGCCTCGATCAGCGCCTTGACGATCGGGCTGTCGCGGCTGGTGCGGTAAAGGGTCTGCTTGATCGCGATCACCGCGGGGTCGAGGGCGGCCTGGCGGAGGAACTGCACGACGACGTCGAAACTCTCGAACGGGTGGTGGACGACGATGTCCTTGGCGCGGATGGCGGCGAAGCAGTCGCCGCCGAAATCGCGGATGCGTTCAGGGAAGCGGGGCGCGTAGGGCGGGAAGACCAGCTCGGAGCGATCCGAGGTGATGAGCTGCTTGACGTCGGCCAGACCCAGGATGCCCTCGATGCGGTGGACCTCGTCGGCCGGCGCGTCGAGCTCGTCGGCGACGAAGGCGGAGAACTCGTCCTCCATGTCGCCGTCGACCGAGAGATGGATCACCACGCCGCGTCGACGCCGCTTGAGCGCGGTCTCGTAGGAATGGACGAGGTCCTCGGCCTCCTCCTCGAACTCGACGTCGGTGTCGCGGATAAGGCGGAACAGGCCGCGGCTGGCGACCTCGAAGCCGGGGAACAGGCGATCGAGGAACAGGCAGACCAGAATTTCGAGCCGGACGAAGCGCACCCTGTCGGGCTCGGTCGCATCGCCGTCGGGGCGGGGCGGCAGGCGGATGAAGCGCTCGACCTGCGACGGCAGCGAGATCAGGCCGCGCATCGGCTGGTTGTCGTCGGTGCGGACCAGCTTGAGCGCCAGCACGATGCCCATGTTGGGAATGAACGGGAACGGGTGCGCGGGGTCGACCGCGAGCGGCGTCAGGACCGGGAAGACGCGGTCGGTGAACCAGGTCTCGAGCCACACGAGGTCGGCTGCGTCGAGCGCGTCGGGATCGAGGAGCGCGATCCCGACCCGCTGCAGGGCGGCGCGGAGCTCGCCCCAGATGCGCTGCTGGCGGCGGATCAGCGCGCGGGCGCGCTCGGCGACGACGGCGAGCTGCTGGGCGGGGGTGAGGCCGTCCGGAGAGGTGGTCTTGATGCCCTCGCGTGTCTGGCCGACGAGGCCGGCGATGCGGACGGAGAAGAATTCGTCGAGGTTGCCGGCGCTGATCGAGAGGAAGCGGACGCGCTCGAGCAGCGGGTGCGACTGGTTCTCGGCCTCCTCGACGACGCGCTGGTTGAAATCGAGCCAGGACAGTTCGCGGTTGATGAAACGGGCGGGGCTGTCGGGCCTGATCTCGGGAGGCGCGTCGGCCGCGGGCCGTTCGGCGGCACGCCGGGGGCGGGACGGTCGTCCGGAGTGCACGAGCTGCATGACGCAAGTCTAGAC
>CAXTUK010000401.1:0-2428 GCA_964247395.1 uncultured Acetobacteraceae bacterium | reverse complement strand
GTTCAGGACCGATCGGTAATGGGCGCGCATCAGCGTCAGGCGGAGCGCCTCGCCGGGCGCGCACGCCAGCGCATCGCGGACGGTGGTGAAGTTGCCCAGGCTCTTCGACATCTTCTGGCCGTCGACCTGCAGCATGGCATTGTGCAGCCAGAGGCGCGCGAACTCGCTGCCGGGATAGGCGGTCAGGCTCTGGGCGCGCTCGTTCTCGTGGTGCGGGAAGATCAGGTCCTCGCCGCCGAGATGGATGTCGAAGCTCTCGCCGAGATGGCGCAGGCACATCGCGCTGCACTCGATGTGCCATCCGGGCCGGCCGCGGCCCCAGGGGCTGTCCCAGCCGGGCTCGGCGTCGCCGGAGGGTTTCCAGAGCACGAAGTCGGCGGGCGCGCGCTTGTAGGCGGCGACCTCGACGCGCGCGCCGGCGACGAGGTCGGCGACGTGGCGGCCGGACAGCGCGCCGTAGTCGGCGTAGGAGCCGACGGAGAACACCACGTTGCCGTCCGCGACGTAGGCGTGGCCGTTGTCGAGGATGCGATCGATGAGGGCGACGATCTCGGCGATGTGGCCGGTGACGCGCGGCTCGATGTCGGGCGGCAGGTTGCCGACGGCGGCGAGATCCTGGTGCAGGCCGGCGGTGATGCGCTCGGTGAGCGCGCCGATCGGGACCGCCTCGGCCCGGGCGCGCGCGGTGATCTTGTCCTCGACGTCGGTGACGTTGCGCACGTAGGTGACGCGCGGATAGAGGGTGCGCAGCAGACGAACCAGGATGTCGGGCACGACGAAGGCGCGCATGTTGCCGATATGCGCCACGTCGTAGACCGTCGGCCCGCACATGTAGAGGCGCACATGGGCGGGGTCGATCGGCCGGAACGGAACGGTCGCGCGGGTGCGGGTGTCGTGAAGCGTCAGGCCCACTCACCGCCTCGCATCAGCGGCTCGACGCCGCCCTCGGCGGTGACGCCGTCGATGTCGATCCGATCGGAACCGATCATCCAGTCGATATGGATCAGGCTCTCGTTGGCACCGATCGCGGCGAGCGCATCCTTGCCCATCGCATCGCCGCCCCGTAGGCAGTTGCTGTAGGACTGGCCGAGCGCGATGTGGCTGGCGGCGTTCTCGTCGAACAGGGTGTTGCGGAACAGCAGTCCACTGGCCGAGATCGGCGAGGAGTGCGGCACGAGGGCGACCTCGCCGAGCATGGCCGCACCTGCGTCGGTCTCGAGCACGTGCCGCAGCACCTGCTCGCCGGTGCGGGCACGGGACTCGACGATGCGGCCGCCCTCGAAACGGACCTCGATGCCCTCGATCAGCGTGCCCTGGTAGGAGAGCGGCTTGGTGGCGGCGACGGTGCCGGCGGTGGCGCGGCAGTCGGGCGTGGTGAACACCTCCTCGGTCGGGATGTTGGGGTTGCAGGTGATGCCGTTGGCGGCGGTCTTGCTGCCGCCGAGCCAGGTGTGGGCGGCGTGCAGGCCGATCTCGAGGTCGGTGCCGGGCCCTCGATAGCGCAGCGCGCGGTAGTTCTTCGCGTTGAGCCTGGCGGTGCGGGCGGCGAGCTGGGCGTTGTGGGCCTCCCAGGCGGCGACCGGGTCGGCGGCGTCGACGCGCGACGCGGCGAAGATCGCGTCCCACAGGCGCGCGACGCCCTCGCGCTCGTCGAGTTCGGGAAACATCGCGCGCGCCCAGCCAGGGGTGGCGGCGGCGACGATCGACCAGTTGGTGCGAAAGCCGGTGATCTCCTGCATCGCCGGCTTGGCGGCCTTCGACATGGCGCGCGAGGCGCGGGAGACCCGGTCGGGGTCCTCGGCCGCGAGCAGCGAAGGGTCCTCGCCGGCGATGGCGAGGCGAGCGGCGCCCTCGCGGAAGGCGCGCGCGATGCCGTCCTGCTGCCAGGCCGGCGCGTAGTCGAAGGCGTCGTCCGGCGCATGGTGGAAGCGGGCGAGACGGGCGACATCGTCGCCGTAGATCGTGGTGACCAGCTTGGCGCCGGCGCGATAGGCGTGCTCGGTGATGCGCCGGGCCAGCGGCAGCGCATCGAGCGGCGCCGTCATCACGACCTCCTGGCCATGCCGGAGCGACAGGCCGACACGCACCGCGATCTCGGCCAGGCGGTCGATCCGCTCGTCGAGGGTCGCGCGGAGGGAATGGATCTCGTTCATCGGGCGCTCCTTGCTTGCGCGCCCGTCATATAGGATCGCGGCCTCGCTGCAACTTGGCGTCGAGGCGCCCGTTCGGCGGGCTCCGATCGGGAGCGCGCGATGACACGGGTGAGCTGGAGCGTCCGCGCGGCCGGGGCGGGTGACGCCGCGGCGCTCGCGCTGGTGGGTGGCGCCAGCTTCCTCGACGCGTTCGCGGGCGTGCTCGACGGCGCCGACATCCTGGAGCACTGCGCGCGCGAGCACACCGAGGGCGCCTACGAACGATGGCTGGAGAG
>CAXTUK010000400.1:0-2443 GCA_964247395.1 uncultured Acetobacteraceae bacterium | reverse complement strand
GTTCACCCGCCATCCCTCCTACTAGGTCATCGTCGGGGGCCTGCCCTTGCGTCTCATGCGCGAGCGTCGGTTCGCGGGGGTCAACGTCGCGGTCACGCTCGGCAGCCGGCTGGCGCGCCGGGCCGAGCGATGGCGGGAACTGGAGGCGGCCTGCGCCCATGTCGGCTTCGGCCTGGTCACGCCCGAGCGTGCCGGTCTGGAGGGGATCAATCTCGAGGCGCGCGAGCAGGATCCCGTGCGCTGGGCCGCCGCGGTCGAGGCGCTCGTCGCGGTGCTGGCGGCCGAGCGCCCCCGGACCGTCTTCCTGCCCCACGCGGCGGACTGGAACGTCACCCACGTCGGAGTCCACCACCTGGTCGTCGACGCGATGCGTCGCCTGCCCGCGCTCGCGTGCCGGATCGTCGAGACGGAGTACTGGGGCGCGATGGCGGCTCCGAACCTGATGGTGGAGTCCGCGTCGGCCGACGTCGCGGACCTGGTCGCGGCGCTGTCGCTGCACGTGGGCGAAGTCGGGCGCAATCCCTATCACCTGCGCCTGCCGGCCTGGATGATGGACAACGTGCGCCGGGGCGCCGAACTGGTCGGCGGCCAGGGAAGTGCCGCCCCACGCTTCGCGTTCGCGACGCTCTATCGGCTGCGCGGCTGGAGAGAGGGACGGTTCCACGACGTGCTCGGCGACGGCCGCGTGGTCGCGGCCCGCGACCGCCTGGCGGAGCTGTTCCCCGCCGACGGGGACGATCGCCCATGGAGGTGATCATACGGCCCGACGCGGACGCCGCGGCGGCGCTCGCGGCGAAGCTGATCGCCGCGCGCGTCCGGGCGAAGCCGGACCTGGTGATGGGTCTCGCGACCGGGCGCACGATGGAGCGCGTCTATGACCGGCTCGTCGCGATGCGGCTCGATTTCTCGCGCTGCCGCAGCTTCAACCTCGACGAGTATATCGGCGTGTCCGCCGACGACGAGCATTCCTACCGCCGCTACATGGACGAGCACCTGTTCGGCCGCGTCAACATCGCGCGGGCCGGCACGCACGTGCCGGACGGCATGGCGGCCGACCTCGACGCCGAGGCGCGGCGCTACGAGCGGCTGATCCGGGAGGCTGGAGGCATCGATCTGCAGCTTCTCGGCATCGGCGAGGCCGGTCATATCGGCTTCAACGAACCGATGTCGGCGCTGATGTCGCGCACCCGCGAAAAGGCTCTCACCCTCGTCACACGGCAACAGAACGCGGCGATGTTCGGCGGCGACCCGGACCGCGTGCCGGCGCGGGCGCTGACCATGGGCGTCGGGACCATCCTGGAAGCGCGCGAGCTGCTGCTCCTCGCGACGGGACGGGCCAAGGCCGCCATCCTGGCGCGCGCGGTGGAAGGCCCGATCACCGCGATGATCAGCGCCTCGGCGCTCCAGTTGCATCCGCGCTGCAAGGTCGTCGTGGACGAGGAAGCCGCGGGCTGCCTGACCCAGCGTGACTATTACGACTGGGTGTTCCAGAACGAGCCGGAGTGGGACGGTTATCGGTGACTGAAAGGGTTGGCGGGCTGGGCAGACGCTGGGTTTCAGACTGACTCCAGCCAGCCCGTCCGCAGCAGCACGTCCGCGCCCCCGTCCCAGATCATCCGCAGCGACACGCACAGCACGATCGCCAGCCCCACCCAGGCGATCCAGCGCCACCGCTCGAGCAGCCGCGCGACCGCGCTCGCCGCGAACGCCATCAGCACGACCGAGAAGGCGAGGCCGGCCACCAGCGCCGTGGTGTCGCGTCCCGCGGCGCCCGCGACCGCGAGCACATTGTCCAGGCTCATCGACAGGTCCGCGATCACGATCCGCACGATCGCCGCCCGGAACCGTACCGGCGACGGCCCGTCCATACCGTGCGACGCGTGCGCCCGCCGCAACTCGCGCCACATCTTCCAGCACACCCACAGAAGGAGCAGGCCGCCGGCGAGCGTGAGCCCGATGATCGTGATCAGCCGCACCGCCACCAGCGCCAGCAGCAGCCGGATCGCGGTCGCGGCGGCGCCGCCGACCAGGATCGCCCGCCTGCGCTGCGCCTGCGCGAGGCCCCGCACCGCGAGCCCGACGACGACGGCGTTGTCGCCCGCCAGCGTCACGTCTATCAGGAGCACCTGGGCGAGGGCGGCCGCGTGCCGCAGCAGGTCGTGCATCGTCACCCGCCCCGAGGCCTGGACTTCGACGACGCGAGGCGCAGCACGTGGTTCCCCGTTACACACGTCCCGCGATGGAGGCGATCTGGTCGCCGGCCAACCGGTTCGCCCAGTGGTTCGAGATCGAGGCTCTCGCCGCCGAGGCGATGGCGGCGCGCGGCGATATCCCGGCCGCCGCCGCCCGCGTCATCCGCGATCGCGGCGCGGCGGCGATCGCGGCGTTCGGCCCCGAGCACGTCGCCGCGATCGACGCGATCGAGCGCGAGACCCGCCACGAC
>CAXTUK010000399.1:1030-2448 GCA_964247395.1 uncultured Acetobacteraceae bacterium | reverse complement strand
GGCCTACGCCGCGTCCGTCGGCAGCCGGGCGGCGCAGCGCGAGGGCGCGCGCGGCTTCATCGGCAACGCCACCGACGCGACCGCCCACTTCTTCGGAGCGGCGGGCGGCTTCGGCACCATGCCGCACGCGCTCATCGGCTATGCCGGCTCCACGCTGCGCGCCGCCGAGATGTTCCACGAGACCTTCCCCGACCAGCGCCTCGTCGTGCTGCCGGACTATTTCGGCCGCGAGGTCAGCGACACGCTCGCCGTCTGCCGGCGCTTCCCCGATCTCGCCCGCGACGGCCGGGTCGGTCTCCGCCTCGACACGCACGGCGCCCGCTTCATCGAAGGTCTCGATCCTGCCGTCAGCTACGGCGTCCTCGAGCGCCACGCCCCGGGCGCCATCCGCCGCTATCGCAGCCAGGACGAGCTCCGCCACCTCGTCGGCACCGGCGTATCGGCGGCCGCCATCTGGCACCTGCGCGACGAGCTCGACGCGGCCGGCTTTGCCAAGGTCACCATCGCCGTCTCGTCCGGCTTCAACACCGCCAAGTGCCGCGTGATGTCCGACGCCGGCGCGCCGATCGATCTCGTCGGCACCGGCAGCTTCATCCCCGACACCTGGTCCGAGACCTACGCCACCGCCGACATCGTCGCCTATGACGGCGAGCCGCGGGTCAAGCTCGGCCGCGAGTTCCTGCTCCGCCGCCAGGAGGAGCACGACCGCCAGAACGGCGCGGGGACCCCCAGGGCGGATGCCGTCCACCCGCATCCCGCCGCATGAGCGAGGTCGAGCTGCCCGACCTGTTCGCCCCCAAGGGGGGCTGGCGCGTCCGCCTGCTCGACCTCTCCGGCGGCAACGCCGACGACGAGAACGTCATCGAGGAGGTCAAGGGTTTTCCCACCCTGATGCACGCCAACGCCTTCGCCCGCGCCTATGTCCGCGACAGCGTCGAGCTGTGCCGCCAGCCGGGCATGACCGGCCGCGAGGTCCTCGCCGCCTGGTTCGCCTACGGCGAGGACGCCCACGTGATCGAGGCCCCCGCCGAGCAGACCTGGCGCAGCGCCACCGCGCGCGACAGCTTCGCCGAGCCCGGGGCGGGCGAGGTCGAGCGCGACGGGCGCGCGCTCGACCCCAGGCGGGAGCCTGACGGCGACGACGACGCGTCATGAAGCTTCGCTTCGCGCCGAGCCCGACCGGCTATCTGCATGTCGGCAACGCCCGCCAGGCGGTCGCCAACGCGCTCTACGCCCGCCAACACGGCGCGATCCTGCAGCTCCGTTTCGACGACACCGACTTCTCCCGCACCGACGCGAGCGAATACGAGCCCGCGATCGAGGCGGACCTCCGATGGCTCGGTCTCGAATGGCAGGAATCCTTTCGCCAGACTGACCATCTCGCCCGCTACGAAGCCGCCGCCGAGCGCCTCAAGTCG
>CAXTUK010000399.1:0-1020 GCA_964247395.1 uncultured Acetobacteraceae bacterium | reverse complement strand
CCCCCCCCCCCCCCCCCCCCCCCCCCCCCCCCCCCCCCCCCCGCCCGCCCGCCTCTATCCGTGCTTCGAGAGCGAGGAGGAGCTCAAGGCCAAGCGCGAGGCCCGCATCCGCGCCCGCAAGCCGCCGATCTACGACCGCGGCGCGCTGCGCATGACCGACGCCCAGCGCGCGCAGGCCGAGGCCAACGGGAAGCGCCCCTACTGGCGCTTCCGCCTCGGCGACGCCCCGGTGTTCTGGATCGACCTCGTCGGCGGCCGGCGCGACGTCAAGCTCGCCGCCATCAGCGACCCGGTCCTGATCCGCGCCGACGGCACCGTGCTCTACACCTTCGCCAGCGTCGTCGACGATCTCGAGACCGGCATCACCCACATCATCCGCGGCGAGGACCACGTCGCCAACACCGGCGTGCAGATCGACCTCGCCGCGGCGCTCGGCGCCAAGCGCGATCATTTCCGGTTCGGCCACCTGCCTCTCCTGCTCGACGACGAGGGCGGCAAGCTCAGCAAGCGCACCGGCGCCGCCGCGACGCTCCGCCAGCTCCGCCACGACGGCATCGAGCCGCGCGCGCTCGCGAGCTATCTCGCCCGCCTCGGCACCTCCGACGACCCCGAGCCGCTCGGCATCGACGAGCTCGCCCGGACCCAGGACCTCGCCCATGTCAGCCACGCCCAGCCGCGCTTCGACACCACCCAGCTCCTGGCGCTGAACCGCCGGGCGATCGCCCTGCTCTCCTTCGAGGAGGCGAAATCCCGCCTCCCCGACGGCGCCACCGAACAATTCTGGCTCGCCGTCCGCGCCAATCTCGACCTGCTGACCGAAGCCAGATCCTGGCACCAGGTGGTTGCCGGCGACGACTTCATGCCGCCCGTGCTGCAGCCGGACGATGCCGGCGTCGTCAAGGAAGCCCTCGACCGGCTCCCCCCGGAGCCGTGGGACGACACGACGTGGCAGATCTGGACCACCGCGCTGAAGGCAGCCACCGGCAAGTCCGGCAAGTCGCTGTTCCGGCCGCTGCGCCG
>CAXTUK010000398.1:0-2454 GCA_964247395.1 uncultured Acetobacteraceae bacterium | reverse complement strand
GGCGAGCACCGGGGCGAACTCGCGCTGGCCGCCCGACTGGGTGCCCTGGCCGCCTGGCTGCTGCACGCTGTGGGTGGCGTCGAAGACGACGGGGTAGCCCGCGCGCTTCATGATCGGGATCGCGCGCATGTCGCTCACCAGGGTGTTGTAGCCGAAGCTGGCGCCGCGCTCGCAGAGCAGGATGCGCTCGTTGCCGGTGTCGGCGATCTTCCTCGCCACGTTCTCCATGTCCCAGGGGGCGAGGAACTGGCCCTTCTTGACGTTGATTGCGGCACCGGTCTCGCCGGCGGCGATCAGGAGGTCGGTCTGGCGGCAGAGGAAGGCGGGGATCTGCAGCACGTCGACCGCGTCCGCGGAAGGCCGGCAATGCTCGCGCTCGTGGACGTCGGTGAGGACCGGCACGCGGTATCGCTCGCGAATATCGGCGAGGATCTGCAGCCCCGCGGCGAGGCCGACGCCGCGCCGGGCGGCGCCGCTGGTGCGGTTGGCCTTGTCGTAGCTCGACTTGAAGATCAGCGGGACGTTCAGGCCGGCCGCGATCTCGACCAGGGCGGCGGCGCACTCGTCGGCGTGCTCGGCGCTCTCGATCTGGCAAGGTCCCGATATGAGCGTGAGCGGCAACTCGTTGCCGATCGTGATGTCGCCTATAGTGACGTTAGGCATTGCTGGCTTTCTTCGTCGTGGTTTCCAAAGGGCGACCGCCCTTTGGCGGGTGCAGGGCAGAGCCCTCCGTCTTATCAGACCAGCCGACTCTGATGCACCGCCGCGGCGATGAACCCGGCGAACAGCGGGTGCGGCGCGAAGGGCTTGGATTTCAGTTCGGGGTGGAACTGCACGCCGATGAACCAGGGGTGCTCTGGATATTCGATGATCTCGGGCAGCACGCCGTCGGGCGAGAGGCCGCTGATCCGCAGGCCGGTGTCCTCGAGCCGGTCGCGGTAATGGATGTTGACCTCGAAACGGTGCCGATGGCGCTCCTCGATCTCAAGTCGGTCGTCGTATTGCTGCCGGGCGCGACTGCCTTCGACGAGGAGTGCCGGGTAGGCGCCGACCCGCATGGTGCCGCCGAGATTGCCGCCCTCGCGGCGACGCTCGATCTCGTTGCCGCGCGCCCATTCGGTGAGCAGGCCGACGACGGGCTGGTCGGTGGGGCCGAACTCGGTCGAGCTCGCGTCCTCGATGCGGGCGAGATTGCGGGCGCACTCGATCACGGCCATCTGCATGCCGAAGCAGATGCCGAAGAAGGGAATGCGGTTCTCGCGAGCGAAGCGGATCGCCTCGATCTTGCCTTCGGCGCCGCGCTCGCCGAAGCCGCCGGGGACGAGGATGGCGTGGACGTCCTCGAGGCGCGCGATCGCCTTCTGCCGGTCGTCGGCGCCGCGCTCGAAGACCTGCGCATCGAGCCAGTCGATCTGCACGTGGACCTTGTTGGCGATGCCGCCGTGGTTGAGGGCCTCGATGAGACTCTTGTAGCTGTCGAGGAGGTTGGTGTACTTGCCGACGATGGCGACGCGGACCTCGCCTTCGGGATGGCGGACGGTGCGGACGATGTCGCGCCACTGCTCGAGGTCCGGCTCGTGGTCCTGCGGCAGGTCGAAATGGCGCAGCACTTCGCGGTCCATGCCGCCCTCGTGGTAGGCGACCGGGACGGCGTAGATGGTGTCGACGTCGAGCGCGTCGATGACGGAATCGGGACGGACGTTGCAGAAATTGGCGATCTTGCGACGCTCGGCGTCGGGGATCGGCCGGTCGCAGCGGCAGAGCAGCATCTGCGGCTGGATGCCGACATTCTGCAGCTCCTTGACCGAATGCTGGGTGGGCTTGGTCTTGAGCTCGCCGGCGCTCGGGATGTAGGGCACGAGGGTGAGGTGGACGAACATGGTCCGTTCCGGACCGAGATCGTTGCGGAGCTGGCGGATGGCTTCGAGGAAGGGCAGGCTCTCGATGTCGCCGACGGTGCCGCCGATCTCGATGAGCGCGAAATCGTGGCCGTCGGTGCCGGAGACCACCGCGTCCTTGATGGCGTCGGTGATGTGAGGGATCACCTGGACGGTGGCGCCGAGATAGTCGCCGCGTCGCTCCTTGGCGATGACGTCGGAATAGATGCGGCCGGTGGTGGCGTTGTCGGCGCGGGTCGCGTGCACGCCGGTGAAACGTTCGTAGTGGCCGAGATCGAGGTCGGTCTCGGCGCCGTCGTCGGTGACGAACACCTCGCCGTGCTGGTAGGGGCTCATCGTTCCGGGATCGACGTTGAGGTAGGGGTCGAGCTTGCGCAGGCGGACCGAGTAGCCGCGGGCCTGCAGCAGCGAGGCGAGTGCGGCGGACGCGATGCCCTTGCCGAGAGAGGAAACCACGCCGCCGGTGATGAAGACGAACCGCGTCATGGGCGGTTGTCGTAGCCGGTTATCGGCGTGGCGTGAACCGGGCTTCGCGCGCCCGGAGGATGAGATCGGC
>CAXTUK010000397.1:0-2457 GCA_964247395.1 uncultured Acetobacteraceae bacterium | reverse complement strand
CCTCGGCGCCGCCGCCGGGGCGCGAGGCGACGGCGCCGAGGACGCCTCGCAGGCGCGCCAGCAGGTCTGGCGTCGGGGCGGACTTCGGCGGCAGCGTGACCGGATGGAGCAGCGGCGAGGAGATACCATGCCGCCGGATGTGGTCTTCCGCGAGCGTCACGAACTCGATCATCAGCTCGTAGGAGGCCCTAGCATCCTCGGCGAACGTGAAGATGCCGTGCTTGCCGAGAAGCAGGCCTTCGACGCGCGGCCCTGCCTCGAAGATCGAGGCCGCCGCCTTGGCCAACGCGAAACCGGGCATGATGTAGGGAACGTAGCCGACACGGCCGTCGAAGATCCGATCGCAGATGCGCGCGGCGTCGGCGAGGCAGGCGATCGCGGTCGAGGTGATCGAGTGGGTGTGGTCGACGAACTTGTGCGGCAGGTAGGCATGCAGCAGCGTCTCGACCGAAGGATTGGGCGCCGCACTGTCGAGCAGGTTCTGCCGTTGCGCGTTGACCATGTCCTCGTCGGACAGACGATCGAGCGAGCGGAGCCTGAACAGAGGCGCCAGGCGAACCGCCGGATGACCCTCCGGCTCGATGGTGGCGAGATCGCGGCCGCTGCCCTTGACGCAGAGCACATCGATCATCTCGCCGAACAGGTCGGGCAGCCGCGTCTTGACCGACGTGTTGCCGCCCCCGTGCATGACGAGCGAGGGCACGCCGCCGAGCAGACGCGACGTGTAGGTCCGCACTGCGAGGTCTTCGTTGACGCCGAGCGCGACGTAGTGCTGGACGAGGCGGGAAGCGTCGGCGTCGATCCAGAGGCTTTGCAAGTATCCTCCCGCGCGAACGGTTGTTGCCGTCTGCTTGATGATCGGCGATAGATCCTTTGATGACAAGTGTCAAACGAATGCGGACATATGTCCGCGAGTCCTGCGAACGGGACCTGCGCGCGGGAAAGGAAGGCGGCGCATGGCAGGTGGGATCAGGGTCCGGTCGAGCCGCGCGCGGCGGACGGCTCTCGTGCCGCCCGCTTCGTTCGACGGAGACGCCGTGGTCTGGGTGGCGTGGCTCTACTACGAGGAGGCGCTGACGCAGGAGGAGATCGCGCGACGGCTCGGCATCTCGCGCGGCAGCGTCGTCGGCATGCTGCAGGACGCGCGCGAGCGCGGCGTCGTCACGATCTCGATGTCGCCCAGCCACCTGCAGTCGACGGAGCTGTCGCACGATCTGGCGCGACGGTTCGGGTTGAGGAACTGCCTGGTCATTCCCGACAATGACGGTCCGATGCCGGACTACGAACGCGTCGGCCGGGCTGGAGCACGACTGCTGACCGATCGACTGCAGTCGGGCGACGTGCTCGGGGTCTCCTGGGGCCGCACGATCTTCGCGCTGGCGAACGCCTTGCCGGCCAGGACGATCCCGAACCTGATCGCGGTCCAGGTCACCGGCAGCTTCGTCGGAACCCCGGAGATGTCGGCCGAGCTCTGCACGTCGACGGTCGCCAACCGCACCGGCGCGCGCTGCATCTACCTGCATGCGCCAGGTCTGGTCTCGGAGCCTCAGGTGCGCATGCTGCTGATGCGCGAACCGAACCTGCGCAAGCAGTTCCGCATCCTCGGATCGTGCAACCGGATCATGTTCGGCGTCGGCCACGTCAAGACCGGGAGCACGGTCTTTCGGAGCGGCTATCTCAAACGGTCGGACGCCGCGCCCTACGTCGCCCGGGGGGCGGTCGGCGTGGTCGCCGGCCGCTTCCTCGCCGCCGACGGCGCGCCGGTGATCGATGCGCTCGACGACCGGATGATCGGGTTGACGCTCGACCAGGTGGCGCGCATCGCGGACCGGGTTTGCGTCGCGGCGGGCGTCGAGAAGGCGGAAGCGATCGCGGCGACGCTGGTCGGCGGCTACGCGACCGACCTGGTCACCGACGCGGCCACGGCGCGCGCGCTGCTTCGCTGATCGCGGCTCCGTCCGTTAGAGCGCTTTCAGGCTGACCGGAAACGGTCAGCGCGCTCTCGCTTCTCTTCGAGCGAGCAGTCTAATACGACAGCGGCGGCCCGAGGCTGTTGCGCTGGATCGCGTCGGGGCGGTTCGGGCGCACCTCCAGGGGCGCGGGGCGGCGGGCAAGCGTGGACTTGGCGACCGGCACCCCCTGGGTCACCGCCACGGGCACGAGCGCGTCGAAATAGGCGCGATTGGCGGCGAACGAAGGCGAGAGCGCGAGTTCCACCCGCCGGTTCTGCGCACGGTCCTGGTCGTCGTCGTTCGGCGCGATCGGTTTCGGCGCCAGCCGGGCGGGATCGATGCCGCGCCGTGCGAGCGCCGCGATCACCGCGTGGGCGCGTGCCTCGGAGAGCGCCTGGTTGTAGGGCGTGGTTCCGATCGCGTCGGTGTTGCCGCCGACCGTCAGCACGCTGTCCGGGGGGCTCGCGCCGATCGCGCGGGCGAGCCGGTCGAGCGCCGGACCGGA
>CAXTUK010000396.1:250-2461 GCA_964247395.1 uncultured Acetobacteraceae bacterium | reverse complement strand
AGGCCGCGGGGGCTACCGCGAACGAGCCATCCGGCTGCCGGCGGATGGTCCCTACCGGGAGGCCGGCGGGAAAAGCGTTGGCCTCCGACGAGGTGAGGACGCGTTCGCCTTCGGTCGGATGAACGCCATCGGGAAGGAACAGCAGGCTGGGCCGGCGGCCATTGTTCCCGGCCATGATCGCTGTCGCATGCTGGCCCGCGAGCTCCACCGGGACCCGGCTGCTGGCGTCGGTGATCAGCAGCACGCGCGCCGATCTGCGTCCCACCTCGGTGACGCGGCCCACCAGTCCCGACGCATCGAGCGCGACCTGGCCTTTGTGAACGAGACTGTTGGGACCGACATACAGCAGGACCGCGCGCGAATAGACGCCCCCGGCATCGGCGACGACACGGCCGGTCACGTAGCTTGGCGAGGGCTCCGGCATCCAGCGCAAATTCTCCTTCAGCGTCGCATTCTCGGCCTCGAGCGCGAGGGCGACCTCGTACCAGCGCAGGAGGCGCGCGTTCTCCGCTCGCAACTGGCGGTTTTCGGCCGCGAGGTCGACGATGCCGAGCAGGTCCTCGCCGATCCGCCTGACCCGGACAGCCGGTTCGGCCAGGCTGGCGTAGAGCGGGGAGAGCCGGTCGGCCAGCCACATCCGCGCGGCGCCGGCCAGCCGGTCGTCGGCCCGCCCGACCAGCATGACCGCCAGGCTCGCGGTGAAGAACAGCGGCACGCCAAGCTTGGCGAGCGCCTGGCGCGCCTGGATGGACAGCCGAAGCATGGCGGGCGATCCTCCCTCGAGCGCGTTCCGCCGGATATTGCGCCCAAAATCCGCACGTTGCGAGATGCGGCGGGAGCGAGTCGCGCAACCAGTCAAGTGTCGTCTTGACCGGGCTCAATACATCGTTGTCAAAACATTCCGGAGTCGTTTCATCTCCTCGAGCGCGCGACCGGTGCCGAGTGCGACGCAGCTCAGCGGGTCCTCGGCGACCACCACCGGAAGGCCCGTGGATGCGCGAAGCACGTCGGCCATCCGGAACAGCAGCGCACCGCCGCCGGTCAGCACGATGCCCTTGTCGACGATGTCGGCGGCGAGTTCGGGCGGCGTGTTCTCGAGCGCCACCGTCACCGCTTCGACGATCTGGCTGATCGGCTCGGCCAGGCTCTCGGCGATCTGTCGCTGGGTGACGACGACCTCGCGCGGCACGCCGTTCATCAGCTCGCGGCCCCTGACCTCGCGCCAGGGACCGTCGCCCTCCCAGTCCTCCGGCGGCCGCGCGGCGCCGACCTCGAGCTTGATCTTCTCGGCCGAGCTCTCGCCGATCAGCAGATTATGGTTGCGGCGGATGTAGCTGATGATCGCCTCGTCCATCTTGTCGCCGCCGACACGCACGCTTCGCGCGTAGACGATGCCGCCGAGCGAGATGACGGCGACCTCGGTCGTTCCGCCGCCGATGTCGACGATCATCGAACCCGACGGCTCGGTCACCGGCAGGCCGGCGCCGATGGCCGCCGCCATCGGCTCCTCGATGAGCAACACGCGCCGCGCTCCGGCCGCCTCCGCACTTTCCTGGATGGCGCGGCGCTCGACAGCCGTCGAGCCCGACGGGACGCAGATGATGATCAGCGGACTCGCGAAACCGCGTCGGTTGTGCACCTTGCGAATGAAGTGCTTGATCATCTCCTCGGCGACCTCGAAGTCGGCAATCACGCCGTCGCGCATCGGACGGATGGCGGAGATGTTGCCCGGGGTGCGTCCGAGCATCTGTTTGGCCTCTTCGCCGACGGCGAGGACCTGCTTGCGACCTCGCACCTCGGCGATGGCGACCACGCTCGGCTCGTCGAGCACGATGCCGCGCCCCTTGACGTAGTCGAGGGTGTGGGCGGGGCCGAGATCGATGGCCATGTCGGCGGCCCTGACGCCGAAAAGGCGAGAAAACATCGCTTGGCTCCGGGCGGCTTGCTTGATAGGTGCCGGGGCAGGGCGGTTCGCCGCGCCGGTGGTCGAGTGTGCAGGTCGGGCGTGGGGCTTAACGGTCGGCTTGCCGGGTAGCAAGCCCGCGTGGTTCCGGGCGTCCTGCCATGGCCGATTTGTATTTGGTTCACAGGCTCGTGAGACAAACCTCGGCCACAAACCCGGCGCGTTAAGAACATATCGGCCTGCGAGTGATGTCGTGGGCGTCGGGGCACGGCGAAGTGCCGAGGACAAAGGATAGGAAGCCATGTCAC
>CAXTUK010000396.1:0-240 GCA_964247395.1 uncultured Acetobacteraceae bacterium | reverse complement strand
GCAGCGCGGCACACCGTCGGCCGTACGACGGCGGCTCTCACCGCCATCGGGTTGACCCTCGGCCTGTCGGCCTGCGACCCATACAGCCCCGGCCAGCGCGCCGTCGGCGGTGGCCTGCTCGGTGCGGGTGCGGGTGCGGCGATCGGCGGACTGGCCGGTGGCGGACATGGGGCGGGGATCGGCGCGCTGGCCGGCGGCGGCCTCGGGGCGATCGGCGGTGCGGCGACGACGCCGTCGAAG
>CAXTUK010000395.1:0-2481 GCA_964247395.1 uncultured Acetobacteraceae bacterium | reverse complement strand
GCCGGTCTCCGGCGGGGTGACGTTGCCGGCTTCGGGCAGGACGCTGCGACGCAATCCGCTCTACGGCGAGGACGGCGTGCTCCGCTGGCCGTCGGAGCGCTACCGTGACGAATACGGGAACCGGGCCACCTACCCGGAACGGACCGGATGTCCGGCGGTCGCGGTCAGCGAGGCGTCGGTCGAGCCGTGGGCGAGGCGGCGCGAGCTGCTCGACCTGCCGGAGCGCTGGTGATGCGTCCGGTCGGCTGGGGTGTGGCAGGCTTCGGCTGGGTGGCGAGGGACTTCGCGGTTCCGGCGATCATCGCGTCCGGCGGTCGCCTCGTCGGGGTCGCGGACCCGGGCGAGGCGGCGCGCGAGCGGGCGTCGCGGTCCGGGATCGACGCGCACGCGGCACTCGGGCCGCTGCTGGTCGACGAGGCGGTCGAGGCGATCTATGTCGCGACGCCGAACGACCTGCACCGGAGCGTGGTCGAGCGGGCCGCGGCGGCCGGCAAGGCGATCCTGTGCGAGAAGCCGATGGCCTGCACGCTCGCCGACGCGCAGGCGATGGCGGACGCGGTCGGGCGCCACGGCGTGCCCTACGGGACCGCGTTCGAGCAGCGGCACCACCCGGCGCACGAGCTGGTGCGAGACAAGATCAGGGACGGAGCGGTCGGGATCGTCAGCGCGGTCCGGATCGTCTACGCGTGCTGGCTCGACCGCGGCTGGGCGAGGATCGAGGATGGCGGCAACTGGCGGATCGACCCGGCGCGCGCCGGCGGCGGCGCGATGATGGATCTGGCACCGCACGGAATCGACCTGCTCGAGTTCCTGCTCGGCGAGCCGGTGGTCGAGCTCGCGGCCCTCGTCCAGCATCGGGTGCAGGACTACCAGGTCGACGACGGGGCGATGCTCGTCGGCCGGACGCGGGCCGGGGTGCTGGCCTCGCTGCACGTCGCCTACAATCACCCGGAGAGCCTGCCGCGCCGGCGGCTCGAGATCGTGGGCACGCGCGGCATGCTGGCGGCCGACGACACGATGGGCCAGGACGCCGGCGGCCGGGTGGTGCTGCACGACGCGACGAGCGGCATCGCCGGGACGCTGGAGGTGGCCGACGCTTCGCCGTTCGAGAGGCAGATGGGGGCGTTCGCGTCGATGGTTCGAGGCGGCGGCGATGGCGTGTTCGACATCGAGCGCGACCTGCACACGATGCGGCTCCTCTGCCGCGCCTACGGGAGTGCCTGATGCCGTTCGCGATGTATGCCTGCGCCAACTGCGGGCACTGGCAGCGCTACTTCGCGGCGCCGCCGGACTGCCCGGTCTGCGTCGACACGCGCAACGACCTGCCCGAGGACGGCTGGGATTTCCGCACCGAAGACGATGTCGCCGGCCGGCTGCGGGGCTCGTGGCGCGTGCTGGAGCGCGACATGGTCGCGTTCTCGACGACGCCTCGGTTCGGTCTGAACGGGACCGGCTGGTTGCTGCTGCATCCGGAGGGCAACATCGCGTTCGAGGCGGCGCCGTACTACACGCCGCCGATGCTGGCCGAGATCCGCCGGCTCGGCGGCATCCGGGTGCTGGCGGCGAGCCATGTGCACGGCTACGGCGCCCTGTGGCAGCTGCAGCGGGAGTTCGCACCGGACATCCTGGCGATCCAGCGCGAGGATCTGCGAATGACCAAGGCGTTCCGGGTGACGTGGCCCTACGACGAGACGCTGACGCTGCCGACGGGACAGACATTGCACCATGTCGGCGGACATTACGAAGGACAATCGGTCCTGCACGATCCCGCTCGGCGCACGCTGTTCTGTGGCGATGCGTTCAAGATCGACCAGGATGCGGCCGGCGAGAACATCGCGGTCTCCAGCCACAAGGCGTTCCACAAGGACATTCCGCTGACGAGGGGAGAATTGCGACGCTACCGCCACGTGATCGAGCCTCTGGATTTCGACACGGTGTGCACGCCGTTCGAACATGCACCCGGCATCGGTACGGGAATGGCGGTCGCGGTGCTGGAGGACGGGATGCGCGGACCGCCCGGGGTGCGTCGGATCCCGGTCGCCGAGTTGCGCGCGAGGAGCGGGTCGTGAGCGGATTGGCGGCGGTGGCGGGCGCGTTCCGGCAGTCGCTGGCGGGGTCGGGCGAAATCTCGACGGTGCGGATCGACGGGCTCGACCGGACCGGGGTCGCGGTGGTGCAGGCCAACCTGAAGCTGTCCGGCCATCCGGTGACGACCGGTCATGGCTACGGCTTCGAGGCGGTCGAGGCGGAGGTGGGCGCGCTGGGCGAGCTCTGCGAGGAGGTGCACGGGACCGAGTGGATCGGGCGCGCCGCCATCGTGGTCGGCTCGCATGCCGAACTGGTCCGGTCGCGCGGCGAGCGCGCGCTGCTCGACCCGCTCACGCTCTGCCTGCCCGCCGGCTCGCCCTACGAGCCGGGCATGGTCCTGAGGGGGGGCGCAGCGACGCGCTGGCCGAGCGGCGAGCCGGGGCTGGGGCCCGC
>CAXTUK010000394.1:0-2486 GCA_964247395.1 uncultured Acetobacteraceae bacterium | reverse complement strand
ACCTGCCTCAATGTCGGCTGCATCCCGTCCAAGGCGATGCTGCAATCCTCCGAGAACTTCGAGGAGGTGCGCGAGCACTTCGCCGAGCACGGCATCAACGTCACCGGCGTCACCCTCGATCTCGCCCGGATGCAGCATCGCAAGGGCGAGGTCGTCACCGCCAACGTCAAGGGCATCGAGTTCCTGTTCAAGAAGAACGGCGTCACCTGGCTCAAGGGCGACGGCCATCTCGAGGCGCCAGGCCGCGTCATCGTGGGCGAGAAGGCCCACACCGCCGCGAACGTCATCATCGCGACCGGCAGCGAGAGCATCCCGCTCCCCGGCGTCGCCATCGACGAGAAGCGGATCGTAACCTCTACCGGCGCCCTCGAACTCGAGGAGGTCCCCGGCCACCTCGTCGTCATCGGCGGCGGCTATATCGGTCTCGAATTGGGCACCGTCTGGCGCCGGCTCGGCGCCGAGGTCACCGTCGTCGAGTATCTGGACCGGCTGGTTCCCGGCATGGACGGCGAGATCGGCAAGACGTTCCAGCGCGTCCTCGGCAAGCAGGGCGTCAAGTTCCAGCTCGGAACCAAGGTGACCGGCGTCGCCGAGAGCGGCGGCAAGCTCGCGGTCTCGGTCGAGCCCGCCGACGGCGGCGAGACCACAACGCTCGACGCCGACATCGTCCTCGTCGCCATCGGCCGACGTCCACGCCTCGACGGCATCGACGTCGAGAAACTCGGTCTCGAACTGGATGACCGTGGACGCGTCGCCATCGACGCCCATTACCGGACCAACATCACCGGCATCTACGCCATCGGCGACATCGTCACCGGCCCCATGCTCGCCCACAAGGCCGAGGAGGAGGGCGTCGCCTGCGCGGAACTCATCGCCGGCAAGGCAGGACACGTGAACTACGAGGCCATCCCCGGCGTCGTCTATACCTGGCCCGAGGTCGCCTCCATCGGCCGCACCGAGGAACAGCTCCGCGTCGACGGCGTGCAATACAGCGTCGGCAAATTCCCCTTCACCGCCAACGGCCGCGCGCGCGCCATGGCCTCGACCGACGGGTTCGTGAAAATCCTCGCCGATTCACGCACCGATCGGATTCTCGGCGCCCACATCATCGGTCCCGATGCCGGCACGCTGATCGCCGAACTCGCCACCGCCATGGAGTTCGGCGCCAGCGCCGAGGACGTCGCCCGCACCTGCCATGCGCACCCGACGCTCAGCGAAGCAATCAAGGAGGCGGCGCTCGCCGTCGATGGCCGTGCTTTGCACATCTGAAGAACCGGGACGTCACGCCATGGCGTGCTCCGCACGACGCCCCGGGCCCCGCCAAAGGGCAGCCGCCCTTTGGAAACCGGTCGACTAGATGCTCGCGCTCACCATGGGCGATCCTGCCGGGATCGGTGGCGAGATCGCCGCGGCCGCCTGGCGTGCGCAGACCGTGCCCTTCGTGCTCTACGGTGATCCTGACTGGATCGCCGGTCACGACATTCCGGTCACATCGGTTGCCAATCCAAATGAGGCGAGACAGCGCTTCGCGCAAAGCCTGCCGGTGATCGAGATCCCGCTCGCCGCTCCGGCTCGGGCCGGAAAGCCCGACGCCACCAACGCACCCGCAATCATCGAGAGCATCGCACGCGCCACACGCGCCGCCCGCGCCGGCGAGGTCCGCGCCCTCGTGACCAACCCGATCAGCAAGATCGTCCTTTCCCGCGCCGGCTTCCCCCACCCCGGCCACACCGAGTTCCTGGCCGAACTCTGCGGCTGCGCCGGTTCCGAAGTCATGATGCTCGCCTCACCCATGCTCCGCGTGGTCCCGGCAAGCATCCATCTCTCGCTCCGCGCCGCCCTCGATCGGCTCGACGTCGCGACGATCGTCAGCGCCGCACGCACGACGCACGAGGCGCTTCGGCGCGACTTCCGTATCGACGCCCCACGTCTCGCGATCGCCGGTCTCAACCCGCATGCCGGCGAGGATGGCAGCATGGGCGACGAGGAGCGCACGATCATCGGACCGGCCGTCGAAGCGTTGCGCGCCGAAGGCATCGACGCGCGCGGCCCGTTCCCGCCAGACACCATGTTCACCGAGCGCGCCCGCGCGACCTACGATGCGGCGATCTGCATGTTCCACGACCAGGCGCTGATCCCGCTCAAGGCGCTCGACATCGACGGCGGCGTCAACGTGACGCTCGGCCTGCCGGTCGTGCGGACCTCGCCCGACCACGGCACCGCCTTCGATATCGCGGGGCAGGGCAGGGCGGTCCCCGGCAGCCTGATCGCCGCCCTGCGCCTCGCCGACATGCTCGGCAGGAACCGCCTCGGAGCGCCCGCATGATCCCGCTGCGCCTCGGCGTGAACGTCGATCACGTGGCGACCGTCCGCAACGCGCGCGGCGGCGGCCACCCCGACCCCGTCGCCGCCGCGCTGATAGCGCAGGACGCCGGCGCCGCCGGCATCACCCTGCACCAGCGCGAGGACCGCCGGCACATACGCGC
>CAXTUK010000393.1:0-2495 GCA_964247395.1 uncultured Acetobacteraceae bacterium | reverse complement strand
CGATCGGCGACAACGACATCCTGAACTTCGCGCTCAACCTCGAATATCTCGAGGGCGAGTTCTATAGCCGCGGCGCGCACGGCCGTGGGCTGACCAACATCGGCACGCCCGGCCGCGTCAACGGCGGCAGCCAGGTGCCGTGGACGGTGCCGACGGTCGCCCAGCTGATCAACGAGATCGCCACCGACGAGGCCGATCACGTGGCCTTCCTGCGCTCGGCGCTGGGCGCCGGCGCCGTCGCGGAGCCGAACATCGACTTCACCGACACCTTCCTGGCCCTCGGCCAGGCGATCGGTCTGCCGGGCTTCAACCCGTTCCACGACCAGCTGAGCTTCCTGCTCGGCGCGTTCGTGTTCGAGGATGTCGGCGTGACCGCCTATCACGGCGCGGCCCCGCTGGTGACCAACAAGACCTATCTCGGGGCTGCCGCCGGCATCCTGGCGATCGAGGCGTATCATGCGTCGACGATCCGCACGCTGCTCTACGAGTTCGGCGGCGCGGTGTATGCCGACCGGATCGCGGCGCTGCGCGCGAAACTGTCCGGCACCGGCCCGGGAACCAGCCAGCCGGCCGACGATGTCGGCATCTCGGTCAACGGGGTGACCAACATCATCCCGTCGGACAGCAACTCGATCGCATTCTCGCGCACCCCGGAGCAGGTGCTGGCCGTGGTGTTCAACGGGGGCGCCACCAGCGGCGGGTTCTTCCCGAACGGGGTGTCGGGGATGTCCCCCCCCGCGGGCGCCTGCGGGTGGGGGCCCGCCCGTGGCGACACCCCGCGGCCGTCCCCGCTTCAGCCGGCATGGGCGACGAAGGGAAGCGTGCGGACGCGCAGACGCGCGTCGGTCGCGCGCTTGCCGTTGACGAACAGGTTGAGCAGGCGTTCGGAGAAGTAGCCGAGATAGCGTTCGCTCAGCGGCACGCGGTGGCGGAGCTGCTCCATGCATTCCCACCAGAACGCCATGTATTCGCCGAACAACGCCGTGCGCGTGACGTGCATGTTGCAGAAGAACGTGGTTCGCAGCGCAAAGTCGACCAGGCCGGCGGATCTGGCGAAGAAGCCGGTTTCGCGCACGGTCTGGACGAAGATGTCCCAGTGCTCGGCGGGGTGGAACTGCTTGAACTGCTCGTCGAGCCGCAACGGCTGGACGCGGTGGGTGACGATGTCGCTGTTCTCCATGATGAAATCCATGTGGGACTTCATCTCGCCTTCGCAGATCTCCCGCAGATCGAGATAGGCGTTGAACAGGCGCTGATCGAGGACGGCGCCGACGCAGTGCTCGTCGGAACTCAGCTGGTTGATGATGTCGAGCAGCCAGGGATTGAAGCGACGCATGCGCACGGCGTTGAGCGGATTGATCAGGAACAACCGGCGATAGTGCTCGAATCCCACGTAGTCGAGACCGTCGAGACGGTCCTGCCAGACATGATACTGGTGGCGCATCTCGGAGTGCCAGTTGGGCTTGGCGATGTTGCGGCCGTCGAGGTCGCCGAGCAGGCCGGTGCGCACGTCGCCATGGGCGCCGGAGATCAGGGTCGAGAACAGGCTGTCGGCCACGATCCGTTCGGGGACGACGTGATGACAGGTGAAGATGCGTCCCTGCATCGCGGTCAGGACCGGGCGCCGTCGATGGCGAGAATGGCGCCGGTGACCAGCGCGCGCTTGCCGTTGAGGTGGAGGTGCATGGGTCGGGCCGCGTGGCTCATGGGAGGGTCGCGAGGGGATCGTGGACCGGGATGCCGGTGACCTGGAAATGGCGAAGATTGCGGGTCAGGATGGTCTGCTTCCGGGCGAGCGCGATGGCAGCGATCGCGAGGTCGGGCCAGCCGGGCGCCAAGCCGGCGCTTCGGGCACGGTCGGCGAGAGCGCCGAGACAGCGTGCGGCGGCGATGTCGAGCGGCAGGATGCGGTCGGCGTAGAGGTGGAGGGTGGCTTGCAGCCATTCGGCCAAGCGTTGCGCCTTGCGGGTGGCGCCTTCACGGCGAGATTTGGCGATGCCGTCCTCGATCTCGGCGACGGTGACGACGGAGAGGTAGAGCCGGTCGCTGTTCCGGTCGAGCCACTCGATCAGGCGTTCGGGACGCTCGGCCTTGGTGGGAGCGCAGGCGGACAGCACGTCCGTGTCGACCAGATACAAGCGCTCAAAGGTCGGGATCGCGTGCCGGGCTGACGTTGCGGGCCGGGAGATCGTCCGCGTCGAGCGGGGCCGAGGCGAGCAGTGCGCCGAAGGAGGGGACGCGGGACAGGCGTTGCCAGTCGGCATAGCCGACGACAACGGCTTCGGGGCGGCCATGGCGGGTGATGATCGAAGGCTCGCCGCGGCTCGCCTCATCGACGAGGGCGGAGAGCGTGGCCTTGGCGTCGCGGAGCTGGACGGCGTGCATGGGAGGGTTCCGAACTACTGTGGTCATAGTAGGGATTTGGGGGTCGGGAAGGCAAGGGTGACGCGAGGGCCTGGGGGCTGACGAAGCGGACGCCGGCGGAGGGGCGGCGG
>CAXTUK010000392.1:0-2496 GCA_964247395.1 uncultured Acetobacteraceae bacterium | reverse complement strand
ACGGCGCGCTACTACACGCCGTCGGGACGCTCGATCCAGGGCCTGGGGATTTCGCCCGACATCCAGGTCAAGGAGGAGCATGGCGAGCAGGACAACCTGCCCGACCATGAGGGCGATCTGATCCATGCGCTGAAGAACCAGGGCGGCACGCCGCCGCCGCCGCCCGCGACGCATGCGGCGCTGCCGCCGATCGCGCAGTCGATTCCCCGGGAGCCGCCGACGAACTGGCCGAAGTTCGACCTCACCAAGCCGTCGACCGACTTCCAGCTGCAGCAGGCGCTCAAGGTCGTCGATTCGATGAAGCTCGTTTCGACCGCTTCGCATTGACCGGCCGCACCCTCCTGTTCGGCGGCTGGGGGGTGCGGGCCGCGGGCGCCTGCGTCACCGCGGCGACGCTGCAGGCGCTCGGGCCGCCGCGCGGCGCGGATCATCCGAAGAGGGTCGCCGTGCCGTCCCCCGTGGTGGCCGCCTCGAGGCCGGAGCCGACACGCTTGGCGTCCGGCACCATCGCGGCACCCGATCGCGGCATGCTGGCGCCCGATCCGGACCAGCCCGGCCGGATGCTCCCGGTGGTCGGCGCGGACGGACGAGCGCCGTCTTCGGTCTATGAAGCGGCGCCGGTCGCGGTGCTGCCCAACCAGGCCCGATTGGCGCTGCTGGTCGACGGGATCGGCCTGGACGAGGCGACCAGCCGGGCGGCGATCGCCGAACTGCCGGCGCCGGTCGATCTGGCGTTCTCGCCCTACGCCGAAGGCACGGAGGCGCTGGCGGCGGCCGCGCGCGCTCGCGGGCACGAGATGCTGGTGTCGCTGCCGATGGAGCCGCAAGGCAGTCCGATGGACGACGAGGGCGACCGGCAATTGTCGCAGTCGAGCGACGAGGCGGCGAATCATCGGAACCTGCTGTGGGCGTTGTCGTCGCTGCAGGGCTATGTCGGGGTGACCGGGGCAGAGGCCGGACAGGCGGGAGAGCACGTGCTGGGCGACCGGACCGCGTTCGCCGCCGTGGCGCGGACGCTCCGCGAACGCGGGCTGATGTTCGTCGATCCCCGGCCAGGGGCGCCGCCTGCCGGACTGTCGTCGGTCGCGGCGAGTGCGGTGATCGACGCGGATGCCGATCTGATGGATCTGGAGGCGCAGCTCGAGGCGCTGGCCTCGGAGGCGCAACGCACGGGGCAGGCGGTCGGGGTCACCGGGCCGCTGCGGCCGGTCACGCTGGCGCGCCTTCTCGCCTGGGTGCGGACGCTGCCCGGGCGAGGGATCGTGCTGGTTCCGGCGAGCAGCCTGGCGGTCAGGCCGGCCGAGCAGCCGACCACGACGAGCCCGGCGCGAGCGGCTGCCGTGCAGTGATGCAGGCGCTCCCCTACCGGGCGAATGTCGGGGCCGCGCTGTTCGCCCGCGACGGACGCGTGCTGGTGGGCCGGCGGGCGGACATGCCGACCGATGCCGGCGGGATCTGGCAACTGCCCCAGGGCGGGATCGACGAGGGCGAGGAGCCAAGGGCGGCGGTGATGCGCGAACTGGCCGAGGAGATCGGCACGGAGAATGCCGCGATCGTCGGCGAGCATCCGGACTGGCTCAGCTACGACCTGCCGCCCGAGCTGGTCGGGCGCGCGCTGGGCGGCCGATACCGGGGACAGCGGCAGCGCTGGTTCGCGCTGCGCTTCCTGGGCGGCGACGACGAGATCCGGCTCGATGCGCACCCGCCGGCCGAGTTCGACGCCTGGCGGTGGATCGAGTTCGATCGCCTCCCGACGCTGCGGGTCGGCTTCAAGCACGACATCTACCGGGTGCTGACGAAGAGCTTCGCGTCCTTCGCCAGCCCCGCACGCTGAGCCGGCCGGCCGCTCGTCAGGCCTTGCCGCTGGTGGCGAGCTTGTAGATCAGGTCGGTCTCCGCGGTACGATAGGGCGTCCCGTCCGGCTGGAAGACGTCGTGATGCCACACGACCGGACCCTCGGACGCGTAGGGCTGCACGGTGGTGCCGCCGCCGGCCGGAGGCGGATTGCCGGACGGGAGGAGAACGACCTGGTAGTCGGTCGCGCCGAGGCCGGGATAGGCGGACGCGGCGGCGTAGGGATGCTGCCACGAGTCCCAGGTGATGATGGTCTGGGTCTTGCCGCTGACCAGGCCCCAGTTGATCGCCATGACGTTCTGCTTGTGGGCGATCGGCAGCGAGGTGTCGAACAGGCTGCCCGCGTCGCGCGCCATGTATTCGGAGCACAGGACCGGCCGGCCATACTGCTTGAGCTGCCGGATGCCGAGGCGGAAGCTCTCCGCGAACCCGTAATTGTGGAAGGTGAACACGTCGGACTGGTCGAACTGGATCATCTGGGTCGGGTTGAACAGGTCGGGCGACGACCAGTCGCCGGCCCAGAGCGGGCTGGTGAGCGGCTGGCTCGGGGACGCCGCGCGGGCGGCCGCGAACATCACGGGGAGCAGCGCGGTGACGCGCGCGACCTTGTTCTTGGGTTCGAGGAAGCCGTAGCTGTTGCCG
>CAXTUK010000391.1:0-2503 GCA_964247395.1 uncultured Acetobacteraceae bacterium | reverse complement strand
CGACCGCGGCGGCGGTGAAGGCGGTGAGCGTCGCGGCGCCGTCGGGCGCCGACAGGCCGGACAGCACCGGCAGCCGAGGGACGAAATGCAGCCGGTCGAGCGATTTCGGCGGCAGGCGCGCGAAATACGGATCGGCGAGCAGCGACGACAGGACGTCGTCGTGGACCTTGCCCGCGCGGGCGAGCGCGCCATCATGGTCGCAGGCGACCCCGGTATGGCGTTGCGCCCAGTCGTCGAGTAGCGCGTTGCCCGGCCCGGTGTCGCAGGCGAGCAGCGCCCCGTCCGGTCCGACCCAGGTGAGATTGGCGACCCCTCCGAGATTGAGGACGCAAACCGGGCGCTCGACCGTCTCCTGCAGCATCGACGCGTGGAACAGCGGGGCGAACGGCGCGCCTTCGCCGCCGGCATGGATGTCGGCGCTGCGGAAATCGTGCACCACCGGGATGCCGGTCAGGGCGGCCAGCAGACCTGCGTCGCCGATCTGCCAGGTCCGCGCCTCGCGCGGATGATGCAGGATGGTCTGCCCGTGCATGCCGATCAGGCCGGCGCGGACGCCGAGCGAGCCGACGGCGTCGGCATAGGCCTCGGTGACGGCCCGCTCGACTGAGCGCAGCTCGGGATCCAGCGCATCGAGCGTCTGCGCGCGATCGAGCAGCGCGCGCAGGCGGTTGCGCAGCGCGGAGCCGTAGGACCGGGTGATCCGGGGTCCGAGCGCCGAGATCCGCTCGCCGTCGGTCTCGATCACGGCGGCGTCGACGCCGTCGAGCGACGTGCCGCTCATCAGGCCGACGACGGTCTGGACGCGCGCCGGTTCCACGACACGTAGATTTGGGCGGGGATTTGGCCTAGCCCGTTGCGTCGATGACAAGCGACTTCCTCCATGAGGCCCGCGCGCGCGGGTTCCTGTTCCAGTGCACCGACGAGGCGTCGCTCCAGTCGGCGCTCGGGAGCGGCATCGTGTCGGGCTATATCGGCTTCGACCTCACCGCCGACAGTCTTCATGTCGGGAGCATGGTGCAGATCATGCTCCTGCGTCTGCTTCAACGTCATGGCCACCGGCCGGTGGCGCTGACGGGTGGCGGCACGAGCCGGATCGGCGACCCGTCGGGGCGCGAGGAAGCCCGCCAGCTGCTGACCGCCGAGCGGCTGGAGGAGAACCGCCGGGGCATACTGGCCTGCATCGAGCCGTTCCTCGGCTTCGGCGAAGGACCGGGCGACGCGCTGCTAGTCGACAATGCCGCGTGGCTCGACGAGCTCGGCTACATCGACCTGCTGCGCGAGGTCGGGCCGCATGTCAGCGTGAGCCGGATGCTGTCTTTCGACAGCGTCAAGCTCCGTCTCGAACGCGAGCAGGGACTGACATTCCTCGAGTTCAACTACTCCATCCTGCAGAGCTACGATTTCCGGGAGCTCCGACGCCGGCATGGCGTGACGCTGCAGATGGGCGGCCGCGACCAGTGGGGAAACATCGTCTCGGGCGTCGACCTGATCCGGCGCACCGACGGCGCCGCGTCGTTCGGCCTGACCACGCCGCTGATCACCACCGCCTCGGGCGCCAAGATGGGCAAGTCCGCCGCCGGCGCGATCTGGCTGCGGCCGGAGAAGCTGAGCGCGTATCTGTATTGGCAGTTCTGGCGCAACACCGAGGACGCCGATGTCGGCCGCTTCCTTCGCCTGTTCACCGACCTGACGCTGGCCGAATGCGATCGTCTGGCCTTGCTCGGAGGCGCCGAGATCAACGAGGCGAAACGGGTCCTGGCGACCGAAGCGACCGCGCTCTGCCATGGCCGCGCGGCCGCCGAGGCGGCGGAAACGACGGCGCGGACCACGTTCGAGGGTGGCGCGGCGTCCGACCTGCCGACCCATCACGTGCCGCATGCTTCGCTCTCGGCCGGCATCCCGGCCTATCGCCTGTTCGCCGATTCGGGGCTCGCGTCGAGCAACGGCGACGCCCGCCGCCTGATACGCGGTGGGGGCGCCCGGCTGAACGATCAGGTCGTGGCCGACGAAGCCGTGGTCGTCGACGCCGGGTCGCTTCGCGACGGCGTGATCAAGCTGTCGGCGGGCCGCAAGCAGCACGTGCTGGTGCGACCCGGCTGAGGGAGGTCAGCGTCGCCACCACCCCGACCGGCGTGCCGCTGGCTCGCCGGCTCCGACCAGGATCGGTTTGATTGCCGGCTCGGCTTCCGGCTCGGGTTCCGGAGTCTCGGCCATCGCCTCGCTGGTTGTCACCGCGACGGGATCAGGCGGCGCGGGCTCCTGGGCCGGTGCTGCCACGGTTGGCTCGAACGAGGCGGCGGACGCGGCCGTGTTGACCAGGTAGTGATCCTCGCTCTGTGCGAGAGCATCGAAGATGTCGAACGCCCCGTTGAACGGATCGGCAGGCGTCGGTCCGTTGAAACCGGGTTGCGGCGCTTCGGGGACAGGCGCTGCCCCGACATCGACCTCGCCGTCGCGCCGCCGCCGCCGGCCGCTCCTGCGTCCGCGGCGCGAACGTCCGGGC
>CAXTUK010000390.1:0-2506 GCA_964247395.1 uncultured Acetobacteraceae bacterium | reverse complement strand
CGGTCCCGCAGGCGGGCGAGCGTCGCCGCCGGTCCTTCCTCGATGAGGGAGCGCGTGGTGACCCTCGCCAGCAGGGCGGCGAACCGCACGCGATGGCTTGCCCGGCTGCGCAGCAGGCGGCCGACCAGCGGCGGCGGCCGTCTGGGCGGATGTTCGGCCTGGATCCGCAGGATCGACGCCCGCATCGCGTGCAGCCGCGCGCTTTCGACCAGCACGGCCTGCATCGAAGGGGCGTCGTGCGCGACCGGCTCGAGGGCCGACGCGTCCGGCGCATCCGCCGGATGGGCATCGGGAGGCATCGCGTCAATTCCGAAAAATGGTAACCTTGTGTTTCTAGGGTCGCCGACCGGGCGGGTCCAGGCTGGAAAGCTGCAGGTGGGCGGATGCTGAGCCGAATCGTCATCTTCGCGATCACCGCCGGCATCGTCTGCGCATCGGCGGTGGTGCTCGTCTTCGCCACCGGCTTGCAGATCCGTCACGCCTGGTATGCGCTGGTGCCGTTCACCGTCGGCTCGCTGGTCCTGCTGGTGCTTCGCCTCATGATGCCGAAGGCCGAAGCGGAGGAGGAGACCTCGCTGTAAGCTTCAGCGCCGCCCTGACGCCATCCGGTCGTGCCAAGCGGCGATCGTTTCGTCTGGATACTCGTCGAAGCACTTGTCGTCCGGCCCGACCGGCGCCTCGACCCAATCCGGACGCGAGCCGAGCATCATGTGCGTGCGCTCCGGCGGCGTCGGCAGTTCCGTGTCGATGGCGGAAGCGAACGGGTGCAGCAACTCCGGCCAGCTCGGGCTGAACAGCCACAACGCGCTGCCGCACAGCCCGCAGAACACGCGCTCGGCGTCGCTGTGCTCGTCGGCGCCGTCCTCGGAGCGCAGGATCGCATGATAGGTCCGCGTGTGCTCGCGCCCCGTGACGTCGAGAGTTCCGGCCAGCGCGCCCAGGTTGATCGCCGCACCCGCGCCGCCCTGGGTCTTGCGGCAGATGCTGCAGTAGCAGAGCTGGTAGGGAATCGGATGCGGGCTCTCGACCGAGAACCGCACCGCGGCGCAATGGCAGGAGCCCTCGAGCCGCATCAGGCGGCGATGGTGTGGCGGAACATGTTGCGCTTGGCCTCGTCGTCCATCTCGGTCTTGAAGGCGTGCCGGTCCTTCAGCGCCGTCGCCCGGACCGCCGCCGGCCGGGCGCCGATCTCGTCCATCAGCCGCTTGACATGGGGATACGGGATCGCGTCGGCGCCGAAGATGTTCGGCAGGCCTCGCATCCAGCCCCAGAGCGCCATGTCGACGAAGGTGTAGTCGTCGCCCAGCATATACCGACGGCTGCCGAGACGCTCGTCGACGATCCGCCAGTGCCGGTCGGCCTCGAAATGATACCGGTTCAGCGCATAGTCGATCGGCTCCGGCGCGTGATGCCTGAAATGCACGTATTGTCCGCAATAGGGTCCGATGCCGCTGGCGATGAACATCAGCCAGGACAGCGCCTCGCCGCGGCGCGGATCGTCGGGTCCGACGGCGAACCGGCCGGTCTTGTCCGCGAGATAGAGCAGGATCGCGCTGCTGTCGAAGATCGTCGTCTCGCCGTCGACGATGACGGGCAGCTTGCCGTTCGGGTTGAGCGCCAGGAAATCGGGCGCGTGCTGCTCGCCCTTGCGTGCGTCGACCGGGACCGGTTCGTAGGGCAGCCCGACTTCCTCGAGAAGCAGCGCGACCTTCATCGGATTCGGGGCCAGGCTGTAGTAGAACCTGATCATCGCGTCCTCCGAAGGTGCTGGCGGACCCGGCGCGATTCGAACGCGCGACCTTCGCCTTCGGAGGGCGACACTCTATCCAGCTGAGCTACGGGTCCGTCCTTGTCAGGAGTAGCGGATCGCGCGCCGGCACGCCACCCCGGGTCACGGATCGTCCTGCGTCTGGTAGGCGCCGGTGTCGTCGAAGGCGGCCGGCAACGGGTACGGCGCCCCGTCCTCCCAGGAGCGGCCGGCGGTCCAGCCGCCGGCCAGTATGTCCGCGCCCGACGGCAGCGGCCGCTCCGGATCGGCGATCCAGGACGCGACGTCCTCGTCCACGGCGTGATGGTCGAGGTCGCGCAGCATCAGGTGGTAGCCTCGCGCGTAGTAGGCCCGGCGATCCTCGGGCGGCAGACGGGACCAGGCGGCTTGCGTCGCCTTCGCCGGCACGAGCTGGTCCTTGGCGCCGTAGGCGATCAGCACCGGACCCCGCATGCGGGGCGCTGACGCCTGCGCCGCGGTCATCAGGTCGACCAGGCCCGCAAGGACGGACACCGACGACCCCGCCAACGTCAGCGGGTCGCGCGACAGCTTGACCAGCTCGGCATGATCATCGGTCGCGGCCACGTGCAGCGGGATTTCGTGGCCGGTCAGGTGATAGCCAGGCGCGAACACGTCGGCGGTGTCGAGGGCCGCGACCAGCAGCGGGTTGATCTGCCCGCGTCCCCAGACCGCCGGCGCCAGCAGGATGGTGCCCGCGATGCGCGCGCCGGGCCGGGC
>CAXTUK010000389.1:0-2521 GCA_964247395.1 uncultured Acetobacteraceae bacterium | reverse complement strand
GCCCGACGCGGGTCGCGTCGGGCGACGCGGTCTGCACGGCGCGTTCGAACCGGCGCGCGATCTCGGAGGCGCGCATGAAGCCGAACATGCCGGCGCTGCCGGCGAATTCGTGCGCCAGCGTCGCCAGCGCCAACCCGTGCGTCCGAGGGGCATCGAGGCCGGCCATCAGGGCGCCGGCGCGATCGGCGATGATCTGCAGGCAGGGCTCGACCGCGCCCGCGTCAAGGAAGCAGGCTGTGTGCGCGAAGGCCTGTCCGTCGAAGATCGGCAGGACGCGAAGTTCATCGTCCAGCCGTGAGGCGTCGGCGAGCGACGCGGGAGCCATCATCACCGCGCGCTCGACCGCCAGCAGCAGCGCATCCGGTGCGAAGGGCTTGGAGACATGCGAGTTCATGCCGGCGGTGCGGCATTCTTCGACCTGCTCGCTGAACACCTGCGCGGTGAGAGCGACGATCGGTACCGAGCCGGCCGGCGCCGGCAGGGCACGGATCCGCCGCGCAGCTTCGAGGCCGTCGATGTCGGGCATGCGCACATCCATCAGCACCGCGTCGAAGCCCCCCGAGGCGGCGGCCGCTATGGCGTCGAGACCGCCTTCGACCAGGACGGTGTCGTGGCCGGCGGCACGCAGCAAGGCCTGCGCGATGTCGCGGTTCATCGCGACGTCGTCGGCCACCAGGACGCGCAGCCGGCGCGCGGGCGAAGCGGCCGGCTCGGTCGCCATCCTCGGATCGACGCCGGCGATGCCCACCGGGAGCTCGAGCCAGAACAGGCTGCCGCCGGCCGGATTGTCGGCGTGCCCGATCTCACCGCCCATCAGCGCGGTCAGCCGCGCCGAAATGGCGAGGCCGAGGCCGGCGCCCTCGATGTCCGCGCCCGCCCGCAGGCGGTCGAACTCGGTGAAGAGGCGGTGGCTCTGGTCGGCGGGAATGCCCGGGCCGGTGTCGGCGACCTCGATACGAACCCTGTCGGTCGAGCCGGGCCGCAGCCGCAACTCCACCGAACCGGACGGGGTGAACTTGACCGCGTTGCCGAGCAGGTTGAGCACGACCTGGCGCAGTCGGGCGGCGTCCGCCGTGATCGAGACCGGCGCCGTGTCATCCGCGGCGAAGCGCAGGTCGAGGGCTTTCGCGTCGGCGGCCGGCCTGACCAGGGCGACACAGACGCGCAGCGTGTCCGCGAGATCGATCTCCGTCGTCTGCAGGTCGATGCGCTCGGCTTCGATCCCGGTCAGGTCGAGGACATGGTTGATCATGCCCAGCAGGTGCTCGCCGGCCGACAGCATGCCGGTCACGCGCTCCCGCTGCGCCTCCGTCAGACCGCCTCCAAGGTGGAGCAGGTGGGCATAGCCGATGATGCCGTTGAGCGGCGTGCGCAGTTCGTGGCTCATGCCGGCGAGGAAGCGGGTCTTGGCGGAGCTCGCCTGCTCGGCGCGGTCGCGCGCCTTGGAGAGGTGGCGCGCGAGGCGCTCGAGCTCGAGATTGACCGCGCGCAGTTCGTCGGACTGCGCCTTGCGGGTGGAGATGTCGCGTATCGAGCAGACGATGGCCTGCAGCCTGCCGGCCGTGTCGTGCACAGGACTGAGTGCCGCTTCCACCCAGACGTGCTGGCCTTCCTTGTGGCGCATCCGGAAGGTCAGCAGCTCGGCGTCGGTCCGGTCCGCCGCGAGCCGCTCGAACTGCCGCTCGACATTCGGGAGGTCGTCGGGATGAGCCATCTCGAGCGGGGTCCCGCCGAGCAGCTCGTCGGCCTCGAAGCCGCACACCGAAACCGAAGAGGGTGAGACATAGGTGTGGCGGAGGTCGAGGTCGAGGCGAACGACCATGTCGCTCACGTTCTGGGCGAGCAGGCGATATCGCTCGTCCCCCTGGCGGGTGCGACGAGTTGCCGCGCGGAGCAGCAGGCCTCCGGCGAGGATGCCGAGAAGCGCGAAGACGGCGCCCGCCGCCGCGAGGCAGGCCAGGGTGATCCGGGCGCGTGCGAAGGCGGCCCTGCGGTCGGCGAGGATCTGGTCCTGTTCGGCCTGGACCCGGTCGAGCACCGCTGAAATCTGTCCGGTCAGGTGCCGGCCGTGGTCGCCGTTGACGATGCGGAGCGCGGCGGCCTCGCCTTCAGCGTCGTGGGCCGCCAGCGTCGCGTTCATCTCGGCCATCTTGCGATCGACCAGCGGCAGCAATCGCACGAGGAGCTCTCGCTGCGCCGGACTGCGGACGACCAGGCTCGACAACGTCGTCTCGAGCGGCCCCAGGCGCCGTGTCGCGTCGAGGAACGGCACGAGGTAGTCAGGTTTGCCGGTCAGCAGGTAGCCGCGCTGGCCTGTCTCGGCGCTGAGCACGAGCACGCGCAGATCCGCCTCGCTCTGCAGGATGTCATGGGTATGGTGCAGGAGTTCGAGCATGGACGCTTCGGTCCGGGCCTGCTGGATGGAGAGGCCGACGATGATGGCAAGAAGTGCCGCGACACCGCCGAGGACGGAGCCGGTTGAGGCGCGGCGGAGGTGCGGTTTCGACATGATCGCGGATCC
>CAXTUK010000388.1:0-2522 GCA_964247395.1 uncultured Acetobacteraceae bacterium | reverse complement strand
GCCGAAGGGGAGCCGGCTCCTCCGCAGTCGCCGCCGCCGGGGTTCCTCGCTCCGCCTCCCGGCCCCGGGCCTGACAGCGACTCCCCGCCGCACTCGTCCCAGTCCTTCCCGACCGCGCCCGGCGGCGGCTACTGACGCGGGCGTTCAATGGTGGATGGGGTCGGTCAAGCGCACCTCGCTCGGCGCTCCTGATGGTTCGATGTCGAGGTTGACCACCACGGCTTCGCCGCCGGATCGGACCAGGACGCATTCCAGCGTCTCGTCGGCGGACGCGTTGATCTCCTGGTGCGGCACATAGGGCGGCACGAAGATGAAGTCGCCGGGACCGGCTTCGGCCACGAACTCCAGCCGCTCGCCCCATCGCATGCGGGCGCGGCCGCGAAGGACATAGATCACGCTCTCCAGCGCGCCATGATGGTGAGCGCCGGTCCTGGCATCGGCCTGGATGCTGACGGTGCCTGCCCAGAGCTGTCGCGCGCCGGCGCGCGCGAAATCGATGGCCACCGCGCGATCCATGCCGGGAGTCTGGGGCGTGTTCGGGTCGAGCCGGTCGGCCGGGATCACCGTGACGCCATCATTTCGCCAATCGTTCATGGTGTTCTTCCGTAAAGCTGAGCACCCTTAAATGTATGGCGATCCAAACGCCCGGGGTTTGTCGGGGGGCGGGGTGGAACCCCGCTTTGACCAGGAGGACGCGTCATAACCGTCTGGTTCATCTCCGACACCCATTTCGGGCATGCCAACATCATCCAGTACTCCGACCGTCCGTTCGCCGACGTGCGCGAGATGGACGAGGCCCTCGTGGCCAACTGGAACGCGGTGGTCCGACCGTCGGATACGATCTGGCATCTGGGCGATTTCGCGTTCCGCAGCGCGAACTCGGCCGAGAGTTACCTCGCTCGGCTGCGAGGCGAGAAGCACCTGGTCTGGGGCAATCACGACAGGGAGGAGACGCGAAGCCTGGCGGGTTGGGCGTCGAGCCAAGCCTACGCCGAGATCACCGTCGAGGACGTCCGGCTGGTCCTGTTCCACTACGCGATGCGCGTCTGGAACCGAAGCCATCATGGCGCGGTGCACCTGTACGGACATAGCCACAACTCGCTGCCGGGCGACAGTCAATGCTGCGACGTCGGCGTCGACAACCCGATGTGCGCCTATCGTCCGGTCACGCTCGCCGACGTCACTCGCTTCCTGCGCACGCAGCCGGATCGAGTCGCGGTCGATCATCACGTCAGCGACGCCTGAGCGCCGCATCCAGCGCGCCGAGGAACGCCGATCGGTCGCGCGCGGTGAGCGGGGCGGGGCCGCCGCCGGCGACGCCCAACTCACGCAGATGGCGTGACAGCTCCCGCCCGGCCAGCGCCGCGCCGATATTGTCGTCCGTCCAGCGATGGCCCTTCGGTGACAGCGCGCGGGCGCCGCGCGCCAGGCATCGGGCCGCGAGCGGGATGTCGGCGGTGACGCATACGTCGGACGGGCCGATCCGATCAGCGATCCAGTCGTCGGCCACGTCGGCGCCTTCGGGCACGAGCACCATCTGGACGTTCGGCAGGCCGGGCGGGCGGATCGGACGTGATCCGTTGGAGACGACGAGGACGCCGAGTTGCAGACGCCCGGCGACGCGGTAGACCTCTTCCCGCACCGGGCAGGCGTCGCCGTCGACGAAGATGCGCGAGGGCTCGCTCAGGTCGAGGTCGCGATCGTGTCCAGGACCAGGCCCGGGGTGAGCACCTGCGGCAGCACGCGCGGCCGGGCGTCGTGGGCGGGGAAGAAGACATAGAGCGGGACGCCTTCGCGGCCGAACTGGTGCAGGAACCCGGTGATGCCGGCGTCGCGGCGGGTCCAGTCGCCTCGGAGCAGCGTCACCTTGCCCGACGAGAAGGCGGCGCGGACCGGGGCGGCCGCCAGCGCGAGGCGCTCGTTGATAAGACAGGTGATGCACCAGGCCGCGGTCATGTCGATGAACACCGGCTCGCCTCGCTGTCGCAAGGCGGCGAGACGCGCGGGGCTGAAAGGCTCGGCACCGGCGGCGCTCGCCGTGGCGCCTGCCGCCTGGTCCGGCTTGAGGCCTGGCAGGATCGACAGCGCCGCCAGCACGACGGCGAGTGCGACGAGCTCGAGGCTCCGCCTGGTGTTGGCGCGGAGCGACGGGCTGCGCTGGACGAGACCGTGCAGCCAGCCGCCGAAACCGATCAGGAGCAGCCCGCACAGGCCGGCGAGCACGCCGTTCGATCCGGTTTCCTCGCTCAGGACCCAGAGCAGCCAGACGGTGGCCGCGAACATCGGGAATGCGAGGACCTGGCGCACGGCGAGCATCCAGGCGCCCGGTCGCGGGATCGCGCGCGCGGCGCCGGGCACGAAGCCGAGCACCAGCGACGGGAAGGCCAGGCCGAGGCCGAGGGCGAGGAAGATCGCGGTCCCGGCGGCCGGCTGCGACGCAGCGCCCTGCTCTACACGGCCGGCGTGCTCGCATCCTTCCTGTTGATCGGCGTCGTGACGCTGGCCCGCCGGTCGGCCGACAG
>CAXTUK010000387.1:0-2527 GCA_964247395.1 uncultured Acetobacteraceae bacterium | reverse complement strand
CGCCATGCCGGTGCGTGCAGATCACCAGGTCGACGCGCGGCAGCGCCTCCGGATCGATCGGGGGCGGCATCATTCGCCGATGCGAAAACTGCATCCCGCGATATTTCCGGGCGAGGTGGTCCGACAGATACGGATCGACGAGCACGACCGCGTCCTCGATCCGCAACGCGAAGCCGGCCTGCCCCAGCCACGCCAGCGCCACCCCGTCGCCCGGCCGGCCCAGCCATCCGGCCAGCGTGCCCGGCAGCTCGAACGTCGTGACCCGCACTAGCCCGACGTCTCCGCCCGCAACGCGCGACGCAGATTCCCGACCGCGGCGATGGTGGCCCGCTCGACGCTCTCGGCGGTCAGGCCGCCGACATGCGGGGTCGCGATCACCCGCGGATGCGCGAGCAGCGCCGATGCCTCCGGCGGCTCCTGCGCGAACACGTCGGTGGCATACGCGCCAACCTGGCCGCTCGCCAGCGCCGCCAGTATCGCCGCCTCGTCCACCAGCCCGGCGCGCGCCGTGTTCACCACCCGGCAGCCGGCCGGCAACCGGCCGATGGCGGCCTCGTCGAGCAGCGCCCGTCCGTCGGGCGGCATCGGACAATGCAACGACAGCATCTCGGCGCTCGTCAGCAGCGCGTCGAACGATATCCAGGCGAAGTCGCCGTCCGGCCGGAAACGTTCGTCCGGATACGGATCGAACACCCGCACCCGCGCATCGAGCGCCAAGGCGAAGCGCGCCACGAGCCGCCCGACCGCCCCGCCGCCGATCAGCCCGAGCGTCCGGTTCGCGATCTCGATCCCCTGGCGCCGCTGCCAGACGCCTCCCTTCAGCGCCGCGTTCTGCTCGGGGACATGCCGCAGCGAGGCGAGCAGCAGCCCGATCGCGAGCTCGGCGACGCCGCGCGCATTCGCACCTTCAGCCCGCAGCACCTCGATGCCGAGCCGTTCGGCGGTCTCGAGCGGCAGATTGTCCGAGCCCGTGCCGTTGCGGCTGATCGCCCGCAAGCCGGCGGCGGCTTCCAGCACGCGCGGACTGACCGGCTCGACGCCGGCGAGCCAGCCGACGCATCCGGGCAGCAGAGCCAGCAGCGCCGCCTCGTCCGGCGTCTCGCCCGGGCAGCTGAACACCAGCTCGTAGCCGTCCTCGACCAGCGCCTGCAGCGCCGGATGCGGATCGCGCGTCAGCGAACGCGGCGTGACCAGGATGCGGTTCATCCGCGCGGCGCCCCGCCGGCCAGTGTCGACAATCTCTCGAACGAGGGCCCCGAGGCCGGGATCGCGACGGAGAACACCTCCGCGATCACCTGCGTCCAGCCATGCAGGAAGTAGTTCCAGCCGTCATGCGTGGCGAGACCCGATCGTGCCGCCTGCGCCTCCGCCCGGTCCAGGAACAGCAGCTCGCCACGGTAGTTCAGCTCCCATGCGACCCCGCCGTTCGGGAACCGCGCCTCGGCGCCGAGCGGGGAGCCCGGCCGGTCCTTGCCGAGCCCGGTCGCGTTGACCACCAGCGACCCGTCCGGCAGCGCCCGCAGGATCTCGTCGTTGCGCCCGGTTGCCTCGCAAGGCACGTATTCGACTGCGACATCGCTCCCGATGCCCTGGTGAAAACGCCGCATCCCGTCCAGACGCGCGCCATCCACATCCGACACCACGATCCGCCGAGGCCGATCGTCGCCGCGCTCCGGCCGCATCAGGCTCCACGTGATCGCGGTGGTCGCCCCGCCCGCGCCGATCAGGAACGCGTCGCCGCCTCGCCGCCAATGGCCGGCCGGCACGATCGCCTCGAGCGCGAGCGACGCCGAGCTCGGGTCCTTGGCATGGCCGCCGAGCCGGCCGTCCCGCGTGGACCGGCAGCTCACCTCCTGCAGCGACGCCGCGTGCGGGTCGAGCCTGTCGAACAGGTCGGCGCTCGCATGCAGCAGGTCGATCTTGTGCGCCGTCACCAGCGCGCCCATCGAACGCGGATCGCCGCGGATGAAGCGCACCACCTCCCGGTAATCCTCCGCCGGCGCATGGAGCGGCAGGTCGATCCCGTTGATCACGCACGCGCCCAGACCCAGCGCCTCCGCCCAGCGCGGAAACGCCGCCATGATCGACGACTGCCCGGTCGACACGCCGATGAAGTGCAGCGTCGGCAGCACCGCGGCGTCGAGCCTCATGCCGCGGTCTCGCGCGCGCCCCGCGCGATCCGGACCGCCTCGGCCGCCGCCTGCCTGATCCCCGACCAGTCGCGGGCTCGGATCATCGCCCGGCTGGCGATCCAGGTGCCGCCCACCGCCGCGACCGACGGCTCGCGCAGCCACTCCGCCAGGTTGACCGCGGAGATCCCGCCGGTCGGGATGAAGCGCAGCCCGTGCAACCCGAACGGCGCCACGATCGAGCGCAGGAACGGCACGCCGCCGGCAGCGGTCGCCGGGAAGAACTTGAACGTTGTGACGCCGTGCCCGATGCCGGCCTGCAGGTCGGTCGGCGTCATCACCCCAGGCACGTAAGGCAGCCCGATCTCGGCCGCCTCGGCAAGCATGCGCCCGCTCAA
>CAXTUK010000386.1:1835-2530 GCA_964247395.1 uncultured Acetobacteraceae bacterium | reverse complement strand
CTCCTCTTCCGTCTCGGCGGCCGGCTGCCCGTCGGGCTCCGAGATCGGCATGGTGCGCACCACGGCAGGTCCGACGGGCGCCGCCTCGGTCTCGGTCGCGGTCTCGGCTTCGATCTCCGCCTCGGTCTCGACGGCGGCAGGGCGAACCGGGATTTCCGCCGGAATGTCGGCAGGCGAGCGCACCTGGGTCTTGACGATCCGATGCGCCGGCGGCTTCAGGTTCGCATCGGTCTCGAACGACACCTGCATGACGCATCGCAGTTCGATCTCGTCGAGCCATTCGCGCTTGTGGTTGAGGATGTAGAGCGCGATCGAAGGCGGGACATGCACCGCGATCTCGGCCGCGTCGCGCGGGCCGCCGGCCGTCTCGATGGCGCGCAGCACGTGCAGGCTGGCGCTCTCCACGCCGCGGACCAGCCCGGTTCCGTTGCAATGCTCGCAGTGAACGAAGCTGTTCTCGACGAGCGACGGCCGCAGCCGTTGGCGGCTCATCTCCATCAGGCCGAAATGGCTGATCGATCCCACCTGGATGCGCGCCCGGTCCTGACGCAGCGCGTCCTTCAGGCGGCGTTCGACCAGGCCGGTGTTCCTGCGGCTCTCCATGTCGATGAAGTCGATCACGATCAGTCCGGCGAGGTCGCGCAGCCGCAACTGACGCGCCACTTCGTCGGCGGCTTCCAGGTTGGTCCTGAGCG
>CAXTUK010000386.1:0-1825 GCA_964247395.1 uncultured Acetobacteraceae bacterium | reverse complement strand
GCCGGGCGGCGCTGCCGCGGGGGGGGGCCGCGCCCGCGCCCCCCCCGCCTCCAGGTTGGTCCGGACCGCCGTTTCCTCGATCCCACGCTCCCGGGTCGAGCGGCCCGAGTTCACGTCGATCGCGACCAGCGCCTCGGTCTGGTTGATGACCAGATAGCCGCCCGATCGGAGCTGCACCGAGGGGTTCATCATCGCGTCGAGGAAGCCCTCGACGTTGTTGCGGGCGAACAAGGGCTGACCCTCGCGCCACAACTGCACCTTGCGCGCGTGGGTCGGCATCAGCATGCGCATGAAGCCGCGCGCGGCGCGCCAGCCCTCCTCGCCGTCGACCAGGATCTCGTCGACGTCGCTCGAATAGACGTCGCGGATCGCGCGCTTGATCAGGCTCGCCTCCTCGTAGATCAGCGCCGGCGCCATCGAGGCGAAGGTGGTGTCGCGGATGTCGTCCCACAGCCGCATCAGATATTCGCAGTCGCGCTTGATCTCGGGCCGCGGCCGCTGCGCGCCGGCGGTGCGCACGATCATCGCCATCCCCTTCGGGATGTCGAGCTCGGCTGTGATCTCCTTGAGGCGCTTGCGGTCGGCAGTCGAGGTGATCTTGCGGCTCACGCCGCCGCCGCGCGGCGAGTTGGGCATCAGCACGCAGTATCGGCCGGCAAGCGAGATGTAGGTGGTGAGCGCCGCGCCCTTGGTCCCGCGCTCCTCCTTGACAACCTGGACCAGGATCACCTGGCGGCGACGAATGACCTCCTGGATCTTGTAGTGCCGCATCAGCTTCTGCGAGGTGCGCCGCTCCTCCCGCTCCTCGCCGAGCCCGGACGGTCCGCCGATGGTCTCCGGCGCCGGCTCCTCCGCCGGCTCGGTCTGCTCTGCCGGCTCGGTCTGGTCTGCCGACTCGGTCTGGTCTGCCGACTCGGTCTGGTCTGCCGGCCCGGTCTGGTCTGCCGACTCGGTCTGCGCGGGCTCGTCCCGCGGGCCGATCCCAGGCTGGGGCGCGGCGTCCGCGGCGGTCTCCGAGCGGACCTGCTCGTCCTGGATGTCGAGCGAGCGCTCCTGCTCCGAGGTCTCGCCGGTCTCGGGCTCCGGTCCCTGCAGGTCGCCCGCTTCCTCGGCCTGGCGCTCGGCTTCGGCTTCCTCCTCCTGCATCGCGATCAGGCGCTGCCGGTCGGCGACGGGGATCTGGTAGTAGTCCGGATGGATTTCGCCGAAGGCGAGGAAGCCGTGCCGGTTGCCGCCGTATTCGACGAAGGCGGCCTGCAGGCTGGGTTCTACGCGGACGATCTTGGCGAGATAGATGTTGCCCTTGAGCTGCTTCTTGGTGGCGGTCTCGACGTCGTATTCCTCGAGACGGCTACCATCCAGCATGACGACGCGGGTTTCTTCCGCGTGGCTCGCGTCGATCAGCATACGCTTGGTCATTAACGAAGGAACTCCGGTCGGCCGCGTCGCGCGCTGGAGAAGCGCTGCGTCCTGCAGCGAATGATGGGGAAGCGGGCGGCGTCGTGCGCAGAGGCGACCGGACCCGATGTCGGGCTGTCGGGCTCTCTCGCTTGAAGATCGCGTCCGCTGTCATGGTGGTCCTGGCCGTGCGGTCGGATGACCGGGGCTGTTCCGCGCCAGAATGCTTCGAAGAGAAATCCGGGCACGAAGATCGCCGCGACGTGATGCATGATGGATCGAACCGACCATCGCCGCAGCAAACCGCTGAACGCCTGAAGCATGCATTAAAGCCGGCTGCTTCGCAAGCGCGGGCGCGGCGACGCAAATCATGCTAGAATCGGGGCATGACAAGCGGCTGGCCAGGTTCGTTGACGCGGCGTGCGGT
>CAXTUK010000385.1:0-2539 GCA_964247395.1 uncultured Acetobacteraceae bacterium | reverse complement strand
GGCCTGATCAGGGGGCGCCGCCGCCGGGGGCGCCGATGCAGCTGCCCAGGTCGGTCCGGTTCGGCGGGATCGGCCGGCTGGTGTCGGTGCAGGCGGCGGTGGCAAGCAGCGCGCAGAGCAGGAGTGCGAACGCGGCCTGGTTCATCGGATGTTCTCCAGCAAAGCGAGGACTGTCCGGCTCGTATCACGGTCGAGGCGGTTCACCCGGACTCCCGGAACAAAGTTTGCATTCGTCACCACATGAAGGGACGAATCCTTTGCCGTCAAAGAGGAAACGGTGTGGTCCGGCCGCTCCCTTCTCGTCCAGTTTGCCGTAGATGACAACAAGTCGGCTGCTGACACGGTAGGAGGCAGGATCGAGCATTCCGGCGGGCCAACTACTGATCGTCTCCTTCATCCAGCTCACTGCGCCTGTCTTGGCATCGATCGCCGCCAGTCTGATACATTCCGCACCACACCCGATCTCGACGAGTTTTTCGTGGCCGGCAAAATTTATCTTTTCGTTGGCTTGTGCGTATGACAACTCGTACGACGCAATCCGGCTGCGGGCGCCTGCTATTCGAACTGGCGCATTTCCACTCACACGTGCGATGGGCGTCGGGTAACAATTGAAGGGGTCACGGCTGCACGACCCCTGCGCCGAGGCAGTTGCGACAAGAATCAGTCCCAAAGTCAGGCTCCGAGCTAATACCAGTGGTGTCGCTCCCAAAACCTGCGAGCTTCGGCAACAGAGCCATAGCGGGTTAGAATGTAACGAATACCTCCCTGCGCTTCTTCGATGGCGTTGCCCACCGAGGCCTCTCCATGCGGATAGAAGCTCTTCTTCTGATCATCGAGAACCATGAAAAGGCCGGAGGCCGTCGAACCTTGTTGGTTCGGTGCTCCTGGAATGCCCATCGATTCCTGAGCCATGATCCATTTCAGGTCGTCGAAATCGTTCTGTGGAAGATCCTCAATGATCATCGCGATCCGCAATGCGTCAGCTGAAGAAGGAGGAACACGCGCAGGGTCGTTCTGCATCCAAGGGTGCTTCTTCACGCGAAATCCGGTCATGCCGCCGTTCGATCCTGGTTTTAAGAGCCGCTGCTCGTCTCTCGGCCGGCGCTCTTGGCCTCACTTGCGACGATAAACAGGCCGGGGTTTCGCGGGCCCCGGGTCGTTGGCAGGGGCGAAGCGGACCTCGTTCTTCTCGCGGACCGTGATCGCGTCGGCGAAGTCGTTGGCCTTCGGGCCGCGGATCTCGAACAGGGTCTCGCTCTCGAAGATGCGGATGGCGCCGATGTCCGGCTTGCGGACCGGGCCGGCGCGGCAGATCAGCGGGATCAGCCATTTCGGATCGGCCTTGTCGCGGCGGCCGACGGCGACGCTGAACCAGCTGACCTCGCCGTCGGCAAGGGCCTGGCGGGGCTCGCGGCCGGGCACGCTGCCGGGGATGGTGACCTCCTCGGGTTCGGGCAGGCTCTGGCGGTGCAGGCGAAGCAGGGCGGTGGCGACGCGTGTCGCGTCGAGGGCGTCGAGAAGGCTGGCGGCGGCGGCGCGCTCCTCGTCGGTGGGCTCGACGGTGAACATCGGCGCCTGGAGCAGGCGTTCGGCGTCGCTGGCGCGGACCTGGTCGGCATCCGGGACGGCGGTCCATTTGGCGTCGACGCGTGCGGCGCCGAGCAACTGCGCGGCGCGGCGCCGGCGCATCTCGGGGACGATCAGCACGCTGATGCCCTTGCGCCCTGCCCGGCCGGTCCGGCCGCTGCGGTGGAGCAGGATTTCGGGGTTCTGCGGCAGGTCGGCGTGGATGACCAGGCCGAGGTCGGGCAAATCGAGGCCGCGTGCGGCGACGTCGGTCGCGACGCAGACGCGGGCGCGGCCGGTGCGGAGCTCGTGGACGGCGCGCGAGCGTTCGGACTGGCTGAGCTCGCCGGACAGGGCGACGGAGCTGAACCCTCGCTCGACGAGGCTGGCGTGCAGGTGACGGACGGCGTCACGGGTGCCGCAGAAGACCATGCTGACGGGTGACGCGACGAAGCGGAGCACGTTGACGACGGCGCGTTCGCCTTCGTGCGGGGCGACGCGGACGGCGCGGTATTCGATGTCGGTGTGCTGCCGGCCCGGGCCGGCGGTCTCGATGCGGACCGCGTCGCGCTGGTAGGCGCGCGCGAGCTGGACGATGCCGTGCGGGATGGTGGCGGAGAACAGGAGGGTGCGGCGAAGATCGGCGGTGGCGTCGAGCAGGCGCTCGAGTTCGTCGCGGAAGCCGAGATCGAGCATCTCGTCGGCCTCGTCGAGCACGACGGCCTTGAGTGCCGCGAGCTTGAGGCGGCCGCGCTCGAGGTGGTCGCAGAGGCGGCCGGGAGTGCCGACGACGATGTGGGCGCCGGCGGCGAGTGCGAGGGCCTCGCGCCTGGCGTCCATGCCGCCGATGCAGGACACGACGCGGGCACGGGGCGGGGCGTAGAGCCAGGTGAGCGCGGCATGGACCTGGACGGCGAGCTCGCGGGTGGGGGCGACGACGAGCGCCATCGGCGACGGGGCGGCACCGAAGGCG
>CAXTUK010000384.1:0-2544 GCA_964247395.1 uncultured Acetobacteraceae bacterium | reverse complement strand
CGCCCAGCGAGGTGCAGGGGCAGCGCCCCTGCCCTTTCCTCTTCACGAAGACGGCAAAGCAGGATGAACACCGCGACCGCGCTCATCATCGCCGCCGGATACCATAGGATGAAACCGCCGATCTGCTGGTCGAGCAGCGGGCTGACGCCGGGCAGGATGCGGCCGCACAGGTCGTAGGCCGGATAGAGGTCGCGGTCGGTCATCGCGATCAGGCCGCCGAGCAGGACCTGCGGCATCTGCACGACGATCGCGAGCACGATGCGCAACGGAATCGCGGGGCGGCCGGCGGCCGCCGGCCTCGGGTCGAGGATCAGGGTCCAGAACAGCAGGCCGTCGAGCGTCATGCTCCAGTTCATCACGCCGTAGAGGCCGGGATCGAGCATGGCGCGGAACTGCACCGGGGGGACGAGCCAGAGAGCGATCAGGCCGACGAACAGGAAGGCGGCGAGCCAGGGACGTTGCAGGAAGGCGAGCGCTCGGTGGACGGGGCGGCTTGCGTACAGGCGACGCGGCAGGCCGGCGGCAATGGCATCGAACGGCCAGCCGAGAGCGATCAGGAACGGACCCAGATGGTGGATCGCGAGGTGTTGAAGGCGGGTCGCGGTGAACAGGTGCTGGGCGAGGAAGGCGAAGCGCGACTGCAGGACGATGGCGACGCAGGCGACGCCGCCGAGAAAGCAGGCGCGACGGGCCGGTGATTGCCGAAGCAGCGGGTCCCTCGCGACGCCGCGTCGGTAGCAGGCGAGCGGCAGCGTCAGCGCGAGATAGACCGGCCAGGAGAAGCCGTATGGTCCCAAAGGGCCGAGCAGGGTCGGACGGGCGCTGCTCAGCCAGTCGAGCGCGAGGCCGCCCACTAGCAGGGCGAGACACAGGGCGATATCGTAGGTGTTGCCGCCTCGTGGGCTGCGCTGCATTCCGGGCTCCGGCCGAACAGTTCGAGCGAGGCGATGATACGCGACACCGATCCCAGCCGCGACCGGGCCTGACGTGCGGCAGCTGTTCCGTCCGGGGGCCGATCAGATCATGCGGCTGGTGGTGCTGGCGGCCGCGGCGGCCGCGGCGGTGGGGATCATTCTGGTTGGTGCGGTTCCGAACTCGACCTACGCCACCGGCGTCGGCACGGCGCTCGAGCAGCCGTTGCCGTTCAGCCACAAGCACCATTCGGGAGAGCTCGGCATCGACTGCCGTTACTGCCACACGTCGGTCGAGCGTCTGGCGTCCGCGGGACTGCCGCCGACGCATACCTGCATGACCTGCCACTCGCAGATCTGGAACAAGTCGCCGATGCTCGCGCCGGTGCGCGACAGCCTGGCCCAGGACACGCCGATCGAGTGGCAGCGGGTCAACCGCCTGCCGGACTATGTCTATTTCAACCACTCGATCCATGTGACGAAAGGGATTGGCTGTTCGACCTGCCACGGCAACCTGACCAAGATGCAGCTGACGTGGCGCGCGCAGCCGTTCACGATGAACTGGTGCCTCAGCTGCCATCGGCATCCGGAGGCGAATGTGCGGACGCCTGGCGAGGTGTGGGACATGGACTGGCACCCGCCGCGCAATCAGGCGACGCTCGGGCCGAAGCTGGTGGCGCAATACGGGATCCATGGCGGCGCGCGGCTGACCGACTGCTCGATCTGTCACCGATGAGCCTGGATCTGGACGCGCTTCGAGCCCGACTCGCCGGCATCACCGGCCGGGCGCTGTGGCGCAGCCTGGACGAGGCGGCGGACACGCCGGCGTTCAGGGACCTGCTGGCGCACGAATTCCCGGCGCTGGCCGAGCGGGCGCCGGTCGCGGGCGGACGACGGCGCTTCCTGGGTGCGCTATCGGCCAGCATGGCGCTCGGGGGCCTGAGCGCCTGCGGCAAGTCCGAGGAAGCCGACAACAGGGGCAAGGAAGTGCCCTATGTCCGCCAGCCCGACGACGCGTCGCCGTCGGCGACACTGGTGTACGCGTCGGCGGTGCTGCTCGACGGGATCGCCAACGGCGCGGACGTGAGCACGCGCAACGGCCGGCCGATCAAGGTCGAGGGGAACGGGCGCCACCCGTGGACGCGGGGCGGTTCGGACGTGTTCATGCAGGCGTCGGTGCTGGGACTGTATGATCCGGACCGTTCCCAGGCGGTGCGCCAGCTGGACCGGATCAGCGACTGGCCGACCTTCACGGCGGCGATGACCGGGTCGATGGGACAGTTCCGGGCGAACCGCGGCCAGGGTCTGCGGCTGCTGACGGGGCCGGTGACGTCGCCCACGCTTCTGCGGCAGATCGCGTCGATGCAGAAGGCCTATCCGGCGATGCGCTGGCACATGGACGTGCCGTCGGGAGGGCTCGAGACCTATCGCGGGACGGAGGCGGCGTTCGATCGGCGGCTGCAGACGCGCTGGCGCCTGGACCAGGCGAAGACGGTGGTGGCGTTCGACGGCGACTTCCTCGACCACGGGCCGCACCAAGTGGGCGTGTCCGGGGAATGGGCGGCGGCGAGGCGGGCGTCGGCGGCCGGGGGATCGTTGCTGACGCTGTTCTCGGCGGCGTCGACGCCGGGAC
>CAXTUK010000383.1:0-2544 GCA_964247395.1 uncultured Acetobacteraceae bacterium | reverse complement strand
CGGTTGCAGTCGGGTCATTCCGAACTGCCGCAGCCACTTGCCGATGGTTCGCTCGTGCACTGTCACGTCGAACCGTTGTGCGACCTGTGCGCGCAGGTCCAGGCAACGCCAGCGCACCACCTGATTGGTTTCGGGATCAGGACCGGTGATCACCAGCTGCCGCAGTTCAGCCTTCTGAGCCTCCGTCAGTCTCGGCGACGCGCCTGGGGCCGAACGGTCCCTCAAGCCTTCAACGCCGTCGCTGTTGTAGCGATGCACCCAGTCACGCAGGGTCTGACGATCCATCCCGGCCTGGCGCGCTGCCTCCAGTCGCGACACTCCGTCCAACACCATCGCAATCGCCAGCAGACGGCGGCTTTGACCCACATGCCGACAGCGCGCCGCAAACCCCCGAAGCGTCGCCGAACTATTCCCGCGTGATCCTGACCGCCGCGCCCGTCAATGCTAAGCGATCTCTTGAGGCCCTCGTTTGCGGGCTTGACGATCAGCCGGTTTTGGGTTCGGCCCGGTGCCATGGCATCAGCTCGTCGATACGCGCCGGTGGCCATCTGCCGACGAGCCGGGTGAGCAGATCGGTGAAGTAGGCCTGTGGCTCGACGCCGTTGAGCTTGCAGGTCTCGATCAGTGATGCGATGTGCGCCCAGTTCTCGCCACCTTCGTCGCTGCCGGCGAACAAAGCATTTTTCCTGCTCAATGCGATCGGCCGGATGGCGCGCTCGACACAGTTGGTATCGACTTCGATGCGTCCGTCGTCGAGAAAGCGTTCGAGGCCGGCCCAGTGGTTCAGCGCATAGCGGATCGCCTCGGCGGTCGGACTTCGGCCCGGCAGTTTGACGATCTGCGCTTCGAACCAGGCGTGCAGATCGCTGACCAGACCTCGGCTCTCGGTGTCGCGTATGGCACGTCGATGCTCGGCCCTCGAGCCGCGGATATCGGTCTCGATCCTGTAGAGCGCGGCGATGCGCCGCAGCGCCTCGTTCGCGATCGGCGCCGCCTTGTCCTTGGCGAGATCGTAGAACTTCCGTCTCACGTGGCTCCAGCAGAACGCCAGCGTGATCGGGCCCTGGGCGCGGTCGGCGACCTGTTTGTAGGCGGCATAACCGTCGCAGTGCAGGATGCCTCGATAGCAAACCGAGCAAGGCGGCGGCATGCTGCTGCCCACGGCCCGGCGCGTAGCTGTAAATCACCGCCGGCGCGGCGTCACCGCCCCAGGGCCGGTCGTCGCGCGCGAGCGCCCAGAAATATCCATGCTTGGTGCGTCCAAGACCCGGGTCGAGCACCGGCACCACCGTCTCGTCGGCGAACACCACCGCCGACGCGAGCAGGATGGCGCGCAGTCGTGCCATCACCGCCGCGATCTCGGCCGCCGCATAGCCGACCCAGAACGCCAAAGTCGAACGATCCAGTGTCACGCCCTGGCGTGCAAAGATCTGCGCCTGTCGGTAGAGCGGCAGGTGGTCGGCGTAGCGCGAGACCAGCACCTGTGCCACCAGCGCTTCGGTCGGGATCCCGCCCTCGATCAGCCGCGCCGGCGCGGGCGCCTGCACGACCGTGCCCTCGCAGCTGCGGCAGACCAGCTTGGGGCGCCGGGTGACGATGACCCGGAACTGCGCCGGCACCACGTCGAGCCGTTCGGACCCATCCTCCCCGATCGCCGTCATCGCCGCGCGGCAGCACGGGCAGTCGGTGTCCTCAGGAGCCAGCGTCACCTCGATGCGCGGCAGGTTGGCAGGCAACGCACCCCGGCTTGCACGTAGCGCCGCGGTGCGTTGCTGACGAATGTCGGGATCGCGCTTCTCGGTCTCGGCATCGCCGCTGGCGATCGCGGTCTCGATGTCCTCGAGGCCGAGCTGCATCTGCTCGTCGGGCAGGCGTTCGGATCTGCGTCCGAACTGCAACCGTCTGAGCTTGAGCAGGAGATGGCGAAGCCGATCGTTCTGCGTCTGCAGCGTGTCGCGCTCGGCGCACAGAGTGTCACGCTCCGCCGACAAGGTATCGCGCTCCGCCGTCAGCATATCGCGCTGCGTGGCGAGCGTGTCGAACTCGGCCATCATCGACAACACCAGGTCGCGCAACGCGTCGGCCTCGACCGGCAGCTTGCTGGTATCGTCGCAACCGCTTGGCATCGGCGCGAATCCTACGCCGCAACACTCGGCGGGGGAATCCTCCGCGGCGCCTGAACACGCGTCCAATCGAGACCGTCGAACAAGGTCGCGAACTGCAGCGGCGACAGCCTCATCGTGCCGTCGACGATCGGTGGCCAGCGGAAGATATTCTGCTGCAGTTGCTTCCAGACCAGCACAAGACCGCTGCCGCCCAGACCAGGATTTTCACCCGATCCGCCCGCTTCGAGCGGAACACGATCACCGCGCCCGAGAACGGGTCCTCGCCCAGCACCTTGGCCGCCAGTGCCGCGAGGCCGTGCGCACCCTTGCGGAAGTCGACCGGCCGCATCGCCAGCAGAACGCACACGCCGGAGGGGACCGTGATCACGGTCAGGACGTGGAGGATCGCACCGCCCGCAACGCGTCGCCGAGCAATCCG
>CAXTUK010000382.1:0-2556 GCA_964247395.1 uncultured Acetobacteraceae bacterium | reverse complement strand
TCGACCAGCCGGGCGCCGCGTTCGGGGTCGATGAATGCCGGGGATGGTGCGGTCTTTCCATGCCTATAATCGGGCATTCGGGATGGTCTGCGCCGCCGCGAAGCGGTCGCGCGCGGCTTGCTTTGATCGGCATGCGATCGTAGGGGCGTCGAGCGGTTTGAGCGTGGAGGCGATGGCGCGGATCAACTGCATCGACAACGGGTGGGCTCGCAAAACATCGGCTGTGTGGATCAGCCGGGAGCCTCCACATCCAGCATCAGAGCTTCCAGGATTTTTTCCGAACCATCGAGCCGTTCCCCGCGTCCGCCCGACGACCGGGAGCGCGCGGCCGATCTCGCGATCGGTCATGTCGGCGATGACGGCGTCGGCTCTCCTGCCCTGACTTCCCGATGATCGTGAGCTGTACTTGTTCCGCCGCGCACCGCGCCGGTAGGGTCAAGGCCAGGAGGCCACCGATGCCCGACACCGTTTCCGTGACACTCGAAGTCGATGCCGCCGCCGCCGCCGCTCTCGCCGACGCCCGCACCCGCAGGGCCATGGGCCGTCTCGTCAGCCGCGTCCTGCACCCGCGTCCCGGCCCGAGCGAGCTGGCCCAGGCTATCGCCGACGCCAAGGCCGAAGCCCGCAATTCGGGGCTGACCGACGCCGAAATCGACGCGGAACTTGATGCCTACAACGCGGAGCGGCGGGCCGCCCCGGCGGCTTGATCGTGTTCGACGCTTCGGCTGTGGTGAGCGCCGCCTTACGCGCGGACAGCGTGCCCGAGCAGGCGCTGTTGCGCGCGGAAGCCGCCGACCTTTTCGCGCTGTCTGCCGAAGTGGACGCGGAGATCGCCGAGGTCCTCGGCCGGCCCCGCTTCGCCCGGGCCGTCACGGCGGCCCGCCGGAGGCGCATTCTCGACATGCTGCGCAGCGGCGCCGTTTGGTTCAGTCCTGGCGCTGCATCCGTGGCGCGGCGCGCGGATCCTGAACCGGCGGCATATCTCGCCGAGACCGAGGAAGGCCGATGATGAACGGCGCGACCTTGATCTCCCCTTCCCGCTTGCGGATGCCGATGCACTGCGTGATTGCGGATGGCGAGGCGATGCCCCCGCCGTCTTCGCTCGACGTCATCACGGCCGACGAGCACAACGGGGATGCGATCGGGTTTCTGGTCGATCTTCCGGCGCGCCCGCGCCCCAACCACCTGAGTCACGCGGGTCCCGCCGCCGGCCGCCGCGCGCCGCGCCCCCCCCCCGGGGCCCCCGCGGAGCCCTGGTTCAGCTCGGATGATGCACGGGCGGCATGCCGTAGACGGGCGTCGGGATGCCCTCCAGCCGTGCCTTGAGCTGCAGCGCGAGGAACAGGGAATAGTGGCGGGACTGGTGAAGGTTGCCGCCGTGGAACCAGAGGCCGGGCTGGTGGGTGGGTTTCCACATGTTGCGCAGCTCGCCTTCCCAAGGACCCGGATCCCTGGTGGTGCCGCTGCCGTAGCCCCAGCACTTGCCGACGCGGTCGGCGACGTCGCTCGAGATCAGTTTCGCGGCCCAGCCGTTCATCGGGCCGTAGCCGGTGGCGTAGACGATGAGGTCGGCGGGGAGTTCGGCGCCGTCGGCGAGGACGACGCCGTCCTCGGTGATCCGGGCGACACCGGTGCCGCTCCTGAGATGGATCCTGCCGTCGGCGATGAGCTCGGAGGCGCCGACGTCGATGTAGTAGCCGGAGCCGCGGCGGACATATTTCATGAACAGACCGGACCCGTCGTCGCCGAAATCGAGCATGAAGCCGGCGGCGCGCAGGCGGTCGTAGAACGCGGCGTCGCGGGCGCGGATCGCGTCGCAGGCGGTGCGCTGGACGTCGGCCATCAGCCGGTAGGGGATGGAGGCGGAGATAAGGTCGGCCTTGTCGGTGGTGATGCCGGCTTCGAGCGCCGGCTCCGAGTAGAGGGTCGAGGTGGTGAGCTCGAACAGGGTCTCGGAGCGCACGATCATCGTGGACGAGCGCTGGATCATGGTGACGTCCGCACCGTTCTCCCAAAGGTCGGCGCAGATGTCGTGGGCGGAGTTGTTGGAGCCGATCACCACGCATCGCCTGCCCGCGTAGGCGCCGCCGCCGGGGTGTCGGCTGGAGTGGTGCTGGACGCCCTTGAAGGTTTCGGCGCCCGCGATGGCGGGCATGGCGGGGACGCCGGAGAGGCCGGTCGCGAGGACGAGGTGCCTGGGGCGGAGTGTCGCGGGCGTGCCGTCGCGGTCGAGCTCGACGACCCACTCGCCCGCCGCCTCGTCGTAGCGGGCGGCGGTGCAGGCGGTGGCGTTCCAGCAGTTCAGCTCCATGACCTTGGCGTACATCTCGAGCCAGTCGCCGAGCTTGTCCTTGGGCGCGTAGACCGGCCAGTGCTCCGGGAACGGCAGATAGGGCATGTGATCGTACCAGACCGGGTCGTGCAGGCAGAGCGACTTGTAGCGGCTGCGCCACTGGTCGCCGGGTCGGGGATGACGGTCGGCGATGATGGTGGGCACGCCGAGGCGCCTGAGGCGGGCGCCGAGGCCGAGGCCGCCCTGGCCGCCGCCGATGACGA